>QHRJ01000112.1 GCA_003220075.1 Verrucomicrobiota bacterium | reverse complement strand
TGGCAAGATGACGGCCCGAATGGCCGGCCGAACCTGAGCAATCCACCCACACGTACTCGGCGCGCGGCATCTCAATACTACGAATTACCGCCTTACTCGGTTTCGGTATTACGCGGGCGCATTGGCCACTAGCGGTTAGGCACGGACCGGCACAGAGGCCGTGCGCTCGAGTTTGCCCCAGCTCACCCATGCGCCTTTTACTCCACGCAAAATTGCTTTCCAGATGCAGTAACTCAGCATCGGCCGGTAAATCAGGCGCATCGGAATAATTCGCCAGGCTTGAAGCACGTTCTCACGTTCCAGGACACAGGCGAGCGTCGCGAGGATCACATCCGTAGCGAGAAAGACAATGACAAATGGCAGAAGATCGCGCCACGCTCCAAACGGCAGTGACAAAATAAGGAACAAATCTACCGCTGGAGTAATCGCCACCAGGATGATTTGAAAGAACCAGATACTTGGCAAACTAAACCAACCCAGTGCGCGATATTTCCAGTTAAAGACCATGTCGCGATGTTTCCACAGACATTGCAGGGTGCCATAAGCCCAGCGAAACCGTTGCCGAGAAAGGGCTCGCACTGTTTCGGGCGCTTCCGTCCAGGCTACCGCCGCGGGAACATAAACGATGCGCAGCCGTTGCTTGTGCAGACTTAGGGTCAGGTCGGTATCTTCAGCCAGTGTATCCAAACTCAAGCCACCGGCGCGATCGATCGCTGTCTTGCGAACCGCGCTAATGGCGCCCGGCAGGACGGTGATGCAATTCCATCGGGTGTAAGCACGTCGATCGAGATTAAACCCGACGGTGTACTCGAGTGACTGGCAACGTGCAATGAAGCTCCGCAAATTACCTACTTTGGCATGACCAGACACTCCGCCAATATCTGGGTTACCAAACGGTGCCAGTAAATGTCGAAGAGTGTGCCGCTGACAATGCGTATCGGCGTCGATGAAGACGATGAGCTCGTGCTTGGCCGTTGCGATTCCGCGTTGCAAGGCCCGTGCTTTCCCGCAATTGTCCTGACGAATCAATCGCATCCGCGGATCGGTTGCCGCGATCTTCTCTACTTCGGCGGCGGTATCGTCACTCGAACCATCATCGATCACAATAACTTCCAGCTCGCCTTGATAGTCTGTTTTCAAAAGCGACTGCAACGTTGCCGCGATGACCTTGCCTTCATTATAAGCAGCGATGACGACGCTGGCGGGTTCGGCCAAGTCTATCGGCGACGATCGACGAAAGCGATAGGCGAGGTAGATCACGATCAGGGTGCGGACCACTACCAGCGCGGTCGCGACAATCATAAAAGCCCAGAGAAATTCCTGAACGGCGTGCACGACGCGGAAACCGGTGCTGCTGATGTAATGCGACATCGTTTGTCCTCCGGGCAACGGCGGCATCAGCGCGTCACGAGTGGTATTTAGAAGTTTGCTCAGCGGCACGATGGTATCGTTGCGTGCCTGCAAGTATTCGATGATGCGCGGGAGCGCTTCCAGCGTTTGCGAGCGATCGCCGCCGGCGTCGTGCAGCAGAATGATATTGCCGTCGTGGCGTTGTTGCTTTACCCGCTGCAAGATAACGTCCGTGCCGGGCCTGGACCAATCTTGCGGGTCGATATTCTCCAAAACGACGAGATAATTCTGGTCCTGCGCGATTTGCAAAGGAGTTAACTCCGCCAGTCGCGCGGGCTGAGTGTCGGCCGCGTAAGGCGGACGAAACAAGGTCGTAGCCCGCCCGGTTAGGGTCTGGATCAACAACTGGGTTGCGTTCAACTCCAGCCGAATATGCTCGGGCCAGCAGAGGGCGAGATTGGGATGATAATAGGTGTGATTACCTATTTCGTGACCTTCACTGACAATGCGCCTAACGATATTTGGGTAACGCTCGGCATTGACACCCACCAGAAAAAACGCGGCCTTCACCTTCGCCGCTTTCAAAACATCGAGGATCTTTGGCGTCCACTCCGGATCAGGCCCGTCGTCAAATGTCAGCGCCACTTCGTGTGCGTCGCCCGCACCTTGATGATACAAGGTCGGGAACTCGGGAAATTTGGTATAGTTGGCGGTAAGATAATTATCCTTGTCCACTGCCAGAGTGCGCATTCCATCGGCGCGTGATTCATCTACCGTTACGATCTCGCCGTCTCCAACATCGGTGATGGTGTCAGTCCCGCGCAAAACCTCCAGGAGCGAACGCGTGGGCGGGTCGAACTGGAAATCAGGCGCGACCGCTAACGCGTCCCAAATCGCGGTATCTTCGGTGCCTAATCGATACAGGGCGAAGCCGCCGGCTTTTTGTTTTCGAACTTCGCGTAGTTCGTTCAGAAAAGTAACGACATCGAGAAACCAGACGGCATGCTCTTTGTCGTTGTCTTCATAATAAAAATAGGCGTTGTAACCGGGAGCGCTTACTTCAGCTGAATCGATCTCAGCATTACTCGCCCGACTCATTGCTTCCGGAAAACTAATTAGCTCAGCCTTCTTGCCACCAATTACCCAATCGTAACCGTAGCTACCGAGTGCGATGATCCATTGTCTAGGGTCGGAATCCTCCAGCAACACGTGCAACCATCCTTCGAACCACATGCGGGAAGCGAGCGGTCCAGGCGAGTCGATATCGGAAGTTTCGTCGAATAGTAACGCGACGAAGCGATCGATATGTGCAGATAGCTCCTCGAAGTCGATGTAGTCGATCTCCTGTCCGGGCGAAACACTGAGCCAGAGCTGCCGGCCATCGCGATGGAGCGCATCGGCAAACTTTTCGAGTAACTCGGTAAAGTCTTTTTTGTAGGTCGGATCAAGTTGTTCCCAATCAACCACTACACCGGCAGCTTTGGCATCACGCAGCACCACCAGCACGTTGGCGATGAATTTCTCCTGCCGCTCGGCAGGACCGTGTGCCACATTTTCGACCGCTTCCGGTTGCCAGGTATCGCCGACTAGATTGGTCAGGAGCGGCATGAGCGCAATCCCCTTGCTTTGCGCCAGTTTCGGGACGCGCGCGTCCGCATCGATTTGCAGATCACCCACCCCATTCACCATCGACATCCACTCCGGGCAAACGTGGGTGATTTGCGAGGCGTGTTGCTCGAGCGAGGAATAACTATAGGGATCGCCGTTGGTATAGAAGGCCAGTCGCACCTCGTTGTCAGGCGCTTTGCGACGCGGTCGCGCCGGTGTGGCACTCGGTGAGCCCACTATCGTTTGCTTCGCTATCTTTTTTGTCGCTTGCTTTGTCGCCTCGAATTTTTGCCAGAGCAACGAGTTCGGCGTGGAGCTTCGCACGGCCGGATTTTGTTTTTGGAGCGCCTTCAACTGACCCTTCAATTGCCGCAAGGAAAAGGGCGCGGTCATTCGCGGTGCGATAAACAGCGTTTCCACAAACAAGACGGTGGCAAAGAACACCAACACACCGGTGATCAGCAAAAAGGTACGGAGGCGGGGCCAACGTTTCCCGAGCGGATCGGAAAAAACGAATGGCGTTAGCCCGGGCGGAACATCTTCCGGCATTGCTCGTTAATTTGCCTCGGTTAT
>QHRJ01000111.1 GCA_003220075.1 Verrucomicrobiota bacterium | reverse complement strand
TTCCAGGAAAAGGCGCAAAAGATCAAAGGCAAAGTCCTTTCCGCGATGATTTACCCGGCGATCGTCATGACCATGGCGGTCACAATCATGGGCTTTCTCCTCGTCTTTATCGTGCCCAGATTCGAGGCAATTTTCAAAGACATGCTCGGCGACAAACCGCTGCCTGGGATCACGATCTTCGTTATTAGCATTAGCAGGTTTGCACAGAACAACTGGGTGATGCTAATCGGCGGTGTTGTTGCGCTCATCTTCGGGATCAAATTGCTGGCACGGACGCCGGGTGGTCGCAGCTTGGTCGATCAATTGAAATTGCGGGTCCCGCTTTTCGGCGATCTCATTCGCAAGACCTCGATTTCGCGTTTTGCGCGCACCCTCGGCACCCTCGTCTCGAGCGGCGTTTCCATTTTGCAGGCGTTGAATATTACCCGCGATACCGCTGGCAATACCGTCATTTCCAATGCCATCTCGCAGGTGCACGATCGGGTGAAGGAAGGCGAATCGATCGTGCAACCGCTCGAAACCAGCGGCGCCTTTCCGCCGATGGTCGTGAGCATGATCGATGTCGGAGAGGAAACCGGTCAGTTGCCCGATATGCTGTTGAAGATCGCAGATGTTTATGATGGCGAGGTGGACAATTCCGTTGCCGCGCTCACGTCCATTCTCGAGCCCCTCATGATTGTGTTTCTGGCGGTAGTGGTCGGAACAATCGTGATCGCCCTGTTCCTCCCGCTCATCAGCATCATCACCACCCTGCAGCAACAGACGTGATCGGCCGGCGGCTGGAATGACGAAAACCAAGTGACCGGCGTGATTCGTTACATCGTTACACTGTTACATCGGATCAACGATTCAACGATTCAACGATTCAACGATTTAACGCGGCGAAGTCGTTCGTCATTTCGCGCCGAAGGCGCGGTGACCATCATCGAGCTGCTGTTGGTCATCATCATCATTTTGATTCTGGCTGGTCTAATTCTCTCGATTAGCAGCTATGTGCAAAACAAAGGCGCGCGTGCCCGCGCCGAGACCGAAATCGCCGCAATGGCCGCCGCCCTCGAAAGCTACAAAGCGGATAATGGAATTTACCCGCGGGACAATCCTGGCAATCAATACACCGACAACCTAAATGCGAAGGTCGATGCTGATCCGACGCAATCGAAGTATCAGAATGCGAGCTTATACCTTTTCTTTCAGCTCAGTGGATTGGATGCAAGTCAGCAGCCGGTCGCAAATATGAAGTCGTATTTTGCGTTCAAACCCCAGATGCTGGGGCATCCTGCTGGCAATACTACAACTGTAGCCTACATTCGTGATCCTTTTGGGAATAGCTACGGTTATTCAACGGCCAACCAAGCGAGTGCAAGCGCCGGATACAATCCCACTTTTGATCTGTGGAGTACCGCCGGAGGTAAAACGGCCACGGACGTCGCGAAGTGGGTCAAAAATTGGTGATGCCGTCATCCTGAGGTTTCGGGGAATATCCAAAAACTCTTCGCCGATTTTAATTCCAAGGTGAAGGCAGGTGACGTTGTCGCACAGATCGATCCGGTGTTGTTTCAGGCGACGGTGACGCAGGCCGAGGGCGATCTGGCGAACGCCCAGGCGGCGCTGGAACTGGCCAAAGTAAATGCAACGCGGACCCAGGAATTGTTCGCGAAAAAAAATTCTTCGCAGGCCGACGTCGATCAAGCGACGGCGAATCTGCATCAGGCCGAAGCGAATGTGAAAATCAAACAAGGCGCGCTCGCTAAAGCGAGAGCCGATCTCGATCATTGCACGATTACATCACCGGTGGATGGAGAGGTGATTTCGCGCAGCGTCGATGTCGGGCAGACCGTTGCCGCCAGTTTGCAGGCGCCGGTGATTTTTACGATCGCGAATGATCTAACGAAAATGCAAATCGACGCCAACGTCGCCGAAGCTGACGTCGGTGCCGTAACAGTTGATCAAAATGTAGACTTCAGCGTTGATGCTTTCCCGAACCGCACCTTCCACGGCAAGGTCGTGCAAGTGCGCAACGCGCCGATCGCGGTGCAGAACGTGGTCACTTACGACACGGTCATCGGCGTGAATAATGCCGATCTGAAACTCAAGCCGGGAATGACAGCGAACGTCTCGATCGTCATCGCGCACAAGGATGATGTGCTTAAAATTTCCAATGCGGCGCTGCGTTACCGACCGGCAGACGCGCCCATTCCGGAGCGTTCGGCGTCCGGTCAAAACCGCGGCGGTGCTGGTGGTGGCGGCTCGGCCGGTCCGCGGGCGACGGGTCGCACTGTTTATGTGTTACGCGGGAGCAAGGCCGAGCCAGTGCAAATCAAAACCGGCATCAGCGATGGGACAACCACGGAGGTGTTGGAGGGATTAGCGGACAAAGATCGGGTCATCACCGCGCAACTCAACGCGCCCAATGCCGCCCCTGCGCCGCAGCAGGGAAATCCGTTCGGCGGACCACGGCGCTTCCCATGATCGCCATGACACGGTGGAAGGGACGATCTCGGTATCGCCCAAGTGCATTAGGAGCGATATGAACAACGGCACCGTTGTTAAATTAATCGACGTTCACAAGACCTATCGCGCCGGCGAAGTAGAAGTGCAGGCCGTGCGCGGAGTCTCGCTCGAGATTCAGCGCGGCGAATTCGTTGCCTTGATGGGCGCGAGCGGCTCGGGAAAATCGACTCTAATGAATCTGCTTGGCTGTCTTGATCGGCCGACCCGCGGACAATATCTCCTCGATAACACCGATGTCTCGCATTTGAATCGCGATCAACTGGCCGATATCCGCAATGGTAAACTCGGGTTTGTTTTCCAAAGCTTTAATCTCCTGCCGCGTACTTCCGCGCGCGAAAATGTCGAGCTGCCGTTGCTCTACGGACGGCATGCGCTTACCAATCATCAGCTGCGGGAACGGGCCGATCGCATTCTGGCTTCAGTTGGTTTGCAGGGGCGCGAGGAACATCATCCCAGTCAGCTTTCCGGCGGACAGCAGCAACGCGTCGCCATTGCGCGGGCGCTTATCAATGACCCCGAGGTCTTGCTCGCGGATGAGCCGACCGGCAACCTCGACAGCCGAACCAGCATTGAAATCATGGGAATCTTCCAGCAACTAAATGAGCGAGGCATTACGATCGTCATGGTCACCCACGAGTCGGACATCGCCGCCTATGCCCGACGCAATGTCGTTCTACGCGATGGTCTCGTTTTGAAAGATGTTGCGGTGGCAAATCGTCACGATGCCGCGATTGAAATGGAAGGACTCGCACGAAAGACAAGTGATAAACACCTATAAGCAAATTTTTCGGATAATTTCGGCGGTCATAGACCGCCGCTACAGCAAAAAATGAGAGTTGGATCGACAATCAACGTCGCGTTTCGCGCCCTGCGGCGGAATAAGCTTCGTTCCGCGCTCACCGCGCTCGGCATTATCATTGGCGTCGGCGCGGTCATCGCCATGGTTGGGATT
>QHRJ01000110.1 GCA_003220075.1 Verrucomicrobiota bacterium | reverse complement strand
GTGTGATACCAGTAGAGTCCTGGAGGTTGCTGCGGCGGAACCTGCACCGAGTAATGCAATGTCTCTCCGGTTGAGGCCATCATGTCGAGCACATCGTCCTGCGGCGCATTTGGGGAGACGTGCAGACCGTGAAAGTGAAGGTTCGTCATCTGCATGCAGGGATGTCCGAAACAATCTTCTTTGGATTGAGCGGCGAGCTCATTCTTGTATTCCACGTTCAAAATGCTTCCCGGTTGCACCCGAATCACCGGTGGCGTGTTGCTGCCTCGATAGCGAAATTCGGATTTGCCGGTAACCGGGTTCGATGCGGCAACAAGTGCGACCGGGGAGCTTGCTTGGGGCAGTTCCGGAAGTAATCGGTCCTGTCCAACCGCCGGACCGACAAGCAATCCGATGCTTGCTATCCAGCCAGACGCACAAAGGGCGACCTTTTGAAAAATGTGCACAGCGAAATGTTGCCGGTGGCGGAGTGCCGCCGCTACGGCGCGAGCGTGGGGTTTTGCAATGCCACCACCGAGATGATGCTCGCTCCCTCTTTAGAGTTATTGGGCGTCTCTGCGAAACGCGATGGCTTTGGACACAGCCGCCCTACAATGGACAAATGCAGCTACAACTGAATCAAGCCGCGACGCGTTGCGTTGGCAACGGCCTCGGTGCGGCTGATGACATTCATTTTGGCAAAGATGCTTTTCACATGCGACTTCACGGTGCCCTCACTAATAAAGAGGGTCGAGCCGATTTCTTTGTTGCTTTTTCCTTGCGCCATCAGTTTGAGCACATCGATTTCGCGTTCGCTCAACGTTTCACCGCTGACGCGTTGCGCGAGTTTGGCGGCGAGGTGCACCGGCACACAAGTTTCCCCGCCGTGAACCCGGCGAATGCAATCCATTAGCGCTTCGCGCGGTGCGTCTTTGAGCAGGTAACCTTTCGCGCCGGCTTGAATGGCACGGTAAATATCTTCATCGCCGTCGAACGTTGTTAGCACAATGATTCGCGCCTTCTCATCGCCGGAACGAATTTCCTTCAGCGCGCCAACGCCGTCGAGTTCAGGCATACGCAAATCGAGCAGCGTCACGTCGGGGTGATGCTGCTTCCAAAGATCGACCGCTTCGCGGCCATTACCCGCTTCGCCGATTACGGTCATGTCTGCTTTCCGAGTGATGAGTGAAACCAAGCCTTCGCGGACGACGCTGTGATCATCAGCAATGAGCACAGTGATGCGAGGTCTTTTCGCATCTCGAATTTTCGGCGCTTTCTTCGGAGCGGAATTCGGTTTCCTTGCAGACTTCTTAGACTTCGTCGCTGTTTTCTTTTTGGATGTCATGACATCGATTCCCCGTTGCAAGGCAGGAGCACGGTGATCGTCGTGCCCTTGCCGCGTGAGCTTGTAATTTCCAATTCGCCGCCCATTTGTTCAACCCGCTCGCGCATTCCTCTCAGACCCACACCGTCATGTCGATCTTTGACTTTGAATCCGTCGCCGTCGTCCCGAAGTTCGAGACGGAGTTCCTTCGCCTTGTAGCTTAATCGCGTTTGGAAGTTCGCAGCGTGAGCGTACTTGAGCGTGTTGGTCAGGGCTTCCTGTCCGATGTGGAGAAGGTTTTCCTGCCAGGGCGGTGGAAGCTCAGGCATTTTGCCCTGCGCCTGAAACGTAGTGTGGAGAGACGTGCCAGCGGTCGTGTTCTTAATAGTACCTTTGAGTGCGTCCCAAAAATTCTGGTCTTGCAATGCTCGCGGACGCAACGCGTGCACGGAGCGCCGCGCTTCGGTCAGACTTCGGCGCGCTAATTCGCCGGCACGATGCAAATGATCGTCCGCTTCCTTTCGATAGCCACAGGAAACCGCATCCTCGGCTGCTTCCAATTGTACAATCACGCCGGTAAAACCCTGCGCGAGTGTGTCGTGAATGTCGCGCGCCATTCGATTTCGTTCTTCCAGGACCGCGGCCCGCTGACCTTGCTCGGCAAATTCATTGAGTTGAAGCGCCAGCATCACTTGATGGGCGAGCGCCTGGGTTAATTCAATCTCCTCTGGCCGATAAGGTGCCCGGTCGGTGTGGCGGACGCCAATAAAACCCCGAACCTGTCCACCCATTAGAATCGGAACTCCCAGAAATCTTTTTGCCCCCTTGCCCTCCAAGTAGTCGCGCCACACCTCAGGAATGCGCGGATCGGTCTGCAGGTCTTCGCAAACCACCGGACCTGCCGTGAAGAGCAGCTCTTGGATCACGGCGTTCTGGTTCAAAACCAACGGGTCCTTCATGAATGGATGCTCCGGATCCGGCGCGATCAATCTGCCGCCTTCCACCATTGAGCGCAAAACAGGTGAATCCGCCGATTCATCGAATAACCACAAACTCACGCTTTGCGCGTTCAGGAGGCGGCCAATCGTATTCAGCATTTGCCCAATGAATTTTTCGGGCTCCGGCGCAGTCGCCAAGACGTCCAAACTTTGCGCTAGCGCTTCTACTTGTCCGCGCGCCACTTGCTCGGACGCGCGCAGCGCTTCTTCGGCGCGTTTGCTCTCAGTAATATCGATAACCGTGCCCACGAACTCCACAAAATGACCTGCCTCGTCGCTAACCGGATGTCCCACCGCTTGGATGTCCTTGACGTCGCCGTTCGGGTGAACAATTCGATAGTCTGTTTCGAAGTCCGCTTTCTCGGCAATCGCTTTTCCGAACAGTTCTCTGACTCTGTTCTGGTCCTCAGGGCAAAGGCGCCCAAAGAATTTTTCAAACCGCGGCGGCCCGGCCTCTGGATCGAAACCAAGCACGCGATAAGTTTCCTCTGAAAAATACCTGATTTCGCCGGTGGCGGGCGCCCAGGCCCAACTCCCGGTGTGGCTGAGCCGCTGCGCTTCGGCCAGATAGGCTTCGCTCTCCCGTCGGGCCGTTTCTGCCAACTTACGTTGAATGGCGATGCCGGCGAGATGAGTAATGTGCTTGATCGTGTCCTGCTCACGTGGGCTCGGGCTCCGCGGCTCCCGATAGTACATGGCAAACGTCCCGATCACTTTGCCTTCGGAGGAAAAGATCGGCGTGGACCAACACGCGCGGAGCGAATGCGCCAAGGCCAGGTCGCGGAAATCAGCCCACAATGGATCGGTTGCGATGTCGGAGACAATTACCTGTTCGGCGCGGTAAGCCGCCGTTCCACACGAGCCGACAGAAGCCCCAATGAAAGCTCCGTCGATCGCTTCCGTATAAGCTTTCGGAAGATTCGGCGCTCCGCCATGTCGCAACTGCTTGCCATTTGCATCCATTAATAAGATGGACGCCAGGACCCCGGTTGATTGCTCTTCCACCAGCAGACATAAGAGATCGAGGATGTCGGCAAGCGAATCACCTTTCGCCAGCATCTCAAGAATTCGATTTTCTCCGGCCAAAAGCGCTTCGCGCCGCTTACGCTGGCTAATGTCTCGGATGATCGCCTGGTAATAACGGCCGCGCAGCGCCGACAAAGAAACCTC
>QHRJ01000109.1 GCA_003220075.1 Verrucomicrobiota bacterium | reverse complement strand
TCGTCCCCGGAATTGGGACGATATCTTCGCCCTGCGCCAGGACCCAGGCCAGGGCGAGTTGCGCGGGCGTGCAACGTTTTTCCCGAGCAATCTCGCTCACCTCGCTAACGAGATCCAGATTACGCTGGAAATTTTCTCCCTGAAACCTCGGGGCACTCCGCCGGTAGTCGTCCTTCGCCAGGTCTTCGAAGCTTTTGATTTGGCCGGTCAGGAATCCGCGACCGAGCGGGGAATAGGGGACAAAACCGATGCCGAGCTCGCGGCAAACACTGAGCACTTCCTCTTCTGGATCGCGCGTCCAGAGTGAATATTCCGATTGCAACGCGGTAATGGGATGCACCGAATGCGCGCGTCGGATGGTATCGGCGCCGGCTTCGGACAAACCGAGATAGCGCACCTTGCCGACGCGAACCAGCTCCGCCATCGCGCCTACGGTTTCTTCGATCGGCGTCTCCGGATCGACCCGATGTTGATAATAGAGATCGATGCAGTCAACGCCGAGCCGGCGCAGGCTCGCTTCGCATGCTTGCTTCACGTAGTCGGGTTTGCCGTTAATGCCGCGAAAACCTGGCGTATCCGGGTCGCGCAGGATTCCGAACTTCGTCGCGATGACAACTCGATGGCGTTTGCCGCGAATTCCGCGTCCGAGCAATTGCTCATTGGTGTGCGGACCATAAATGTCGGCGGTATCAAAGAAAGTAATCCCAAGGTCGATTGCGCGATCGATAGTGGCGAGCGATTCCGTATCGTCGCGATCGCCATAAAATTCCGACATGCCCATACAGCCGAGTCCGATCGCGGAAACAATCGGGCCGCCGCGTCCAAGTTTTCTTTGTTTCATGATTGTCCGATCCAGGTTTTAGGAGCGATCACATCCCAGCGATCCCGAATGGCGTTGTATTCGTTTTGGGGCAGCGGGCTTGATTCGAGCAGGCGCGCGTTTTCCTGGCAGCGCTCCGGTTTCGTCGTCCCGACAATCGCAGTTTGCACTCCTGGCACGCTCAAGACAAAACGCAATGCGATGGCAATCGACGGTTCGTCATTGCGCAAAAAATCAAAATTCAGTTTTCGCAACCGTTCGTAATATTCGTGATGATAGGAATTGATCGGCTTGTGTCCGGTCTTCCACGCGAAATTGGCGAGCGGCCGTTTTGCGATCAGCCCGATGTTCCGCGTACGCGCCAGCGGAGCAATCTGTGAAATTGCTTCCTGATCGGCGATATTGATGGACGTTTGCAACACATCGAAGGCCTCGCATTCCACCGCGAAGCGCGCCGGATGACCATCGCCGCTATAGCCGAGGTAGCGTACCCAGCCGCGCTCACGCGTTTTCTCCAACGCGGAAATCGCTTCGCCCTTTTTCAGGACCGCTTCCGAACATCCGTGCAGTTGAATGAGATCGATGCGATCCGTTTGCAAACGGCGCAAACTGCGTTCGATGCTTTCCAAAATTGAGTTGGCCGACCAGTCACCGCTCCCGATTCCGCGCGGATGCCCGCATTTCGTGAAAAGGAAAAACTCATCGCGCCGTTTTCTGCTAATTGCGTTGCCGATCGATTCCTCGCTGCCCTCGTAGCATTCCGCCGTGTCGATTACGTTAATGCCGGCATCGAGTGCGCTGTTCAACACCTTCCCGATGTTTTCCATGTTCTCGCCCGCGATGCCCGCGCCGCCAAAGCCAAGCACGGTCACATTCATGTCCGTCCTACCGAGGCGCCGTTTTTCCATCGCTGTCACCCTAGACACGACCTAAGGCGTTGTCATCCCGAGCTCCAACTTGGGTCATCCCGAGCGAAAAATGCCAGTCCGGCTCGGACCGAGGAATCCCGCCATGGAACCTTCAAGATAGCGCTACGGGATGGAAAGCCTGGCCTCGCCGGCTCCGTCGGCTGCGTTGCAGCTTCGACCTTGAAGCACTCGGGGCTCAGAATGACAATCTTGTCTTCCCGTTTCCGCGCTCGATGCGGCCAATCACCTTTGCCCGCAACATTCGTTTCACGGCCGCAAGATCGCGCTGACTGACGATCGCAACCATCCCCATCCCCATATTGAAAACCTGATACATTTCCGCGCGATCCACCTTTCCCTTTTTGCCGATGAAATTGAAAATTTCAGGAACACGCCAGCTGCGAGTATTAATTACAGCATCGCAATTCTTTGGCAGGATACGCGGAAGATTGTCGATTAATCCGCCGCCGGTGATGTGCGCGAGGCCATGAATCATTCCGCGCGGCACTTTCGCCAGTAGCGGCTGATAATTTCTGTGCACGCGTAATAACTCTTCGCCCAGCGTTCCCCGAACGCCGGGGATTCGTGACGAAAGCTTGAGCTTCAATCTTTCGAACAAGATTTTGCGCGCGAGTGAATATCCATTGGTGTGCAATCCGTTCGACCGGAGCCCGAGAGCCACATCTCCAATGCGGATCTTGCTTCCATCGATGATCTGGCTGCCATCGACCACGCCGACGATGCAACCCGCCAGATCGTACTCCCCGCGTCGATACATTCCCGGCATTTGCGCGGTCTCGCCGCCGATGAGCGCGCAACTAGCCGCGCGACAGGCCTTGGTAAATCCACCCAGCAATTCCGAGAATACGCGTGGCTCCAATTTTTCCGCTCCGATATAATCGAGAAAAAAAAGCGGCCGTGCGCCGAGGACGGCGATGTCGTTGGCACAGTGATTCACCAGATCGGCACCGACGGTGTCGTGCCTGTTCGCGGCGAAGGCGATTTTCAATTTGGTTCCGACGCCATCGACACTCGCGACCAGTACCGGCTCGCGCATTCCGCGAAAATTCGCCGCGAATAGTCCACCAAACCCTCCAATTTTCCCCAGCACTTCCGAGCCATGCCTCTGTCGAACGCGCGATTGAATTCTGCGCTTGAGCTTATTCCCCAGATCAACATCGACGCCGGCGCGCGCGTAAGCTTTTGTTTTTGTCATTCCGAGCGAAGTCGAGGAATCCCGTAACGTTACCTTTAAGGTAGCGCAACGGGATCTTTCGGTCCGAGCCGGACTGGCATTTTCGCTCAGGATGACGGCGTGCTGAAACTTATTTCAACTCCGCAAACAGAGTTGGCTGTCCGTCCCTTTCTTCGGCGAGAGCGCGGGCCCGCTGCTCCCGCTTTTCCATAATGAATTTGTCCAGCGCAGGATCGACGGGCAGGGGATAATTCCCGTTAAAACAAGCGAGGCAAAAAGAATTGGCCGGCCGGCCGGTGGCCTTGATCATGCCCTCGATGTCCAAATAGCCAAGGCTATCGACATTGAGATACTCGCAGATTTT
>QHRJ01000202.1 GCA_003220075.1 Verrucomicrobiota bacterium | reverse complement strand
AAAATGTCACGCTACGTTTTGCATTGGCTCGATGTCTTTGGCGGGCGCGCCTCGGAAGTAATCGGTTACGGCACCCTCGACGAAGCCGCCCACTCCATCTATTTCACCTTCAGTAACCCTGACGGCCAGTTCATGAATGTCTACGCCTTCGATCCGGCAACCAAGAATTGGACCTCGGTCATGCGGCAAAAAAGCAAAGGCCCGTGGTCGCTTTTCGCCGAGGATAAGTTCACGCCTCTCGCATCGAAACCGTAGAATCGACTGCTACTGATGCCGCGTTTGAGCAATGATGGCAACAGCCGGCTCGTGCGAGTCGTCGGATATGACATATACGACGCATATGACGTATAAGGCTCATTTAATGAGCCGAATTCCGTTATCGCAATTGGGTTGGGCATTTCTGCTCATACTCGCCCCCCTGCTCGACGCATCCGCGCGCGAGCCAATCCCAGCGCCCCCGAAAGTTGAAGCGCGCGCAAAAATCGTTCGCGCACGCGATCTCGGCATTCCATTCGACGGCACCCCAGGAAAATTCAACACCATTACCGATGTCCCCGGAGTCGAAATTGGCTTCACCACTCTCATCAGTGGCGAGGGTAAGCTCGAAGTCGGCAAAGGCCCGGTCCGCACCGGCGTGACGGCAATTCTTCCTCGTGGTCGCGATGCCATGAACGATCCGGTCTTTGCCGGCTATTTTTCGTTAAACGGCAACGGCGAAATGACCGGGACCGCCTGGGTGGAGGAGAGCGGGTTTCTGGAAGGCCCGATCGTGCTGACCAACACCCACAGCGTCGGAGTCGCGCGCGACGCCGTTATTGCCTGGCGCCTCGCCCACGGCGGCCCGGACCCAGAAGGTTTCGCCTGGAGTCTACCGGTGGTGGCCGAGACGTGGGATGGCTGGCTTAACGATGTCGATGGCTTTCACGTTAAACCGGAAGATGTGGCCCATGCGATCGAGAGCGCCCACAGCGGCGTGATCGAAGAGGGGAGCGTCGGCGGCGGCACCGGCATGATCTGCTACGAATTTAAAGGTGGTACCGGCACCGCTTCGCGCATTATTCCTGTAGCCGCGGTCACCGGCCGCGGCGCTTCTGTAGCCGGGATCGGTGATCCCGGTTCTTCTGCTTCACCTCATCCCTTTGCCGTCGGCGTTCTTGTCCAGGCCAACTGCGGCCGCCGTCCGCAGCTAACGATTCGTGGACTCGAAATCGGCAAGAAAATTCCAGGCTCCGTTTACAAACAGGAAGCGGGTTCCATCATCATTGTGGTCGCAACCGATGCGCCTCTTCTCCCGCATCAACTGAAACGTTTGGCCCGCCGTGCTTCTCTCGGTCTTGCCCGCACCGGCAGCGTTTCCGGCAACGGCTCCGGCGATTTGTTCGTTGCCTTCTCCACCGCCAACCCACACGCCGCCGACGCCAAGCCACTGATTCGCTCCATCGAAATCATGCCAAACGATCTGATGGACCCGCTCTTCACCGCCACAGTCGAAGCTACCGAAGAAGCCATCATCAACGCCCTGGTCGATAACCACGAAATGATCGGTCGCGACAACCACAAAGTCGAAGCATTGCCGCATGATCGTCTGCGCGCCCTTTTTCAAAAGCACAACCAATCCCGGTAATTAAATTGTAGGGCGTCGGCGCCGGCCCTGAGCCTGTGAATGCATCAGGCGCCTTCGATCTCTTCGGGCCATTCATAAACGAGAATGGCCGAGCGAAATCGTAGCCTTCTAAATAATGGCGCCGCACGGCATAACATCAGCTTTACACGTAGCTCAAACTGAAGCCGTCACAGAATGTCGATGTTTAACCGTAAGAGCGAACCCACAGCCCCAGCAAGCCAGCCGGTGAGCCCTCCCGTCGTCTCCGAGCAGCCCAACCGAACCTTGACGCCGGCCCGGCCGAGCGGTCTTCTCTCGAGGGGCGTTTCGATCAAAGGGTCCGTCAAATTCCTTAACGAGTTACTGATCGATGGCGAGGTGGAAGGCACGATCGATTCGCCTGGAAAGCTCTCTATTGGGGAGCACGCGCAGATTAATGGCGAGATCAGGGCAAAATCGGTCAAAGTGCGCGGAACGGTTGAGGGTAATATTTTCGCGACTGAACGCTGCGAACTGCAAGCGGGCTGCACCTTGCGCGGTGACATCGAAGCACCGCGACTCGTGGTTGACGAGAATGCGACATTTCTCGGCAGTGCGAAAGTCACGGCAGCGAAATAACCGATCCTGATTAGTTTTTTACCGCAGATTCCGCCGATCTCCACGGGTTACTGACTTTTGGAGTGCTGCCTTACCTTTCTTCCGTCTTCGCATACAGATCCCTCTGAGGGCCTTTCCTATCTCAATTCGGCCTTCGAGAATAGCTTAAGCATTCCTTTCTCTGATTTCGGTTGCAGGAGATCGTGTGCAGGGAACTCTTGAGCCTGGGGATACAGCATAACAATCTGCCTTCACTAGAATAGGTTCAAACACTGCGCTAACATTCGCTGAACCTACTTCAGTATTACCTCGCGCATGGTTTTGGTGCCGAGGATTTCGCGGACATCCAGACGCTTTACCGCCAGTTGGCGCTGCGCATCCTGACCACCTAGCACCTTGGCCATGATCGGCTCGGTCTTTTCGCGCAAACCGTCAAACGCCGCCATGTTTTTGTACTCCACCATGAGAAGGATGTTGAAATCATTGCGATCGGAGGCGTCGCCGATGAGTACCTTGTAATCCATAATCAGGCCCTGCTTCTTTTCTTCTTCCATCGTTCCTTTGAAAGTTTGGGCGATGCTCCTCAAGTAATCGTCATCCAATCCGGCTTTCGTTTTCACCAGGGTGATTGCCCAGACGGAATGTTCCGTATAGGGAACCCCGGTTGCGGCCGCAGCGGCAGGGGAGCTTGAGCTGGGGCTTTGTGCGCCGGCAAAGCCAGCAATGACGCAAGATACAGTGACTAAGATGCCAACTTTGAGTTTCATGTTTTCCTTTCGGTTATGGGTTGTTCGCAATCCACCTCGCGAAGTGA
>QHRJ01000201.1 GCA_003220075.1 Verrucomicrobiota bacterium | reverse complement strand
TGCGTCCATCATTTCGATGGCTTCGAAAACCATCGCGTCCGGCGCGATAGAATAAATCTCTGTCCCCTTTTGGTTCAGAATCGCACCAATTGTTCCGCTTACGTCCATAAATCGACAACCACAGGTGTCGTAAAGTAACGAGCCTAAGATTCCCGTCAGACCGATGCAAAGCAATTCTCTCGGGAAGCGCGGGCGCCGGGCGTGCTGGTGATCGAGCTCTCGCGATCACGGACTTTGCTGTCTGCTATGCAAAGAAATGTTCCCGCGCCTCGCCATTCGGCCCGGTGTCCAAAGTGGTTGGTTCAAACAACTTAATCGGTCAAATTGCGAAGGTATATAACGACTTCACCAGTCGCCACCAGATTTGTAAACGAATGCAACAGCATTGTCAGAATAATTGAGCCGCTCTTGATCCTGGCTGTGCCGAGAATGAATCCTAGAACAAGTATGGTAGCCATGCCGTACAGATCGTATTGAATGTGAATTGCGGCCCACATTACGGAGGAGATCATAACGGCACCGTACCAGCGGAGCGCGGATGCAGATAATCCCTTAATAAGAAACCCTCGAAAGAATAGTTCCTCGAATAAAGGAGCAGCGATCAGCAACGCCACCCATAAGATCCAAGGCGATGCAAGCGACGAGTAGGCTTTTATCATGAATTCCGGTGTCGTCGGCTTGCCTAACAAAATCGAAATACCATCGGATAAGCCGATGAAGGCAATTAGTACGAGGAGCCAGAAGAAAAGTTGCCGCCGGTTTGGCAAAATTAATCCAAGGTAGTCGCTGAGCTTAGACCCGCGCTTTAATTTGACCACTATGATAATGGCCAGCCCACAAATGATTGCAGACGCAAAAGTACACCATGACAGCAAGCGACCGTCGTATTTCAAGCTTTCCAAAGCAGGAGATCCGGCCCTCGGTGCTGCACCACCTGCCAGCACGATGTAGACCGCAACGGTGATTGCCTGAGTAATTAGTAGCCCGAGAAGAATCAGAATTCCCCAGGCGAGCGTCGCTAATGGGCCCCAGAATTGATGTTGATCGTCGACTCGCTGTTCCACGGTTCGCTGCCGAGCGTCAGCTTATCCGCGAGCGTTCCCAAACTTCTGTTCGATCAAACGATGCAAGCGCGCAGCAATCGCCGGTTGATCGAGCCGCTGAACGACTTCGTTTAGGAAACCGGTGACGATGAGGTGCTGAGCGACCCTTACCGGGATGCCGCGGGTGCGGAGATAGAAGAGTTCGTCTTCATCGATCTGGCCGCTGGTGGCTCCGTGGGTGCAACGCACGTTGTCGGCCAAAATTTCGAGCCCGGGCATCGAGTTGGCTTCGGCGTCGTCGCTCAAGAGAAGATTGCGGACTTTTTGATAGGCATCGGTGAAATGCGCGTGCGGCTCGACCCGAATCAGTCCGCCAAAGGTGGTGCGAGCCCGATCGTCGAGGGCGTTTTTGTACAGCAGATCGCTGGCAGTATGGGGCGAGACGTGGTCCTGCAAGGTGCGGGCATCGAATTCCTGTTTGCCATGAGCGACCGCGACCGCGAGTAAATCGCTGCGCGCCCCTTCTCCGACAAGGCGGCTCAAACTTTCAAAGCGCGAATAGCTCCCGCCGAGATGGAGATTCAAACTCATGGCTGAGGCGTCGCGCTCAACGGTGGTGGCATTGATTTGCAATGCGGTCACGTTCTCGTTCCAGCGTTGAGCGCAAATGTACTTCACCATCGCACCACGGCCGGCGATCAAATCATTCACTCCACAAGCGAAACCGCGCACGGTCTTGTCGAAAGAGCGAAAATGCTCGATCACGGTGATCTTTGACATTTCATCCGCGACCAGAAGCAAATGCGGAAAGGCCGCGGCGTTTTCGTCGACCAACCAGTGAAAAATTTCAATCGGCAAATCGAGTTCGACGGCTCGCGGCACATAAATGAAAGCGCCGGCGCGGACCTGGGCACGATGTAGCGCGGCGAACTTGGCCGAACCAAGAACAGCCGGCTGGGTCATGAAATGTTTGCGAACGAGGTCTTCGTGCTCGATCAGAGCTCGCTCGAGCGGTTGAAAAATCACTCCGGCTTTGCGTAGCGATTCCGGAAGGGCGTCGCGGTCGAGCAATTGATCATTCGCGAAAATCAAACGCCCCGATTTGCCGTTGAGCACCGCCGATCGCTCGAGAATTTCAGCCTGTTCATCGTCGGACGGCGCGTTCCCAAATTGATAGGGTGAAAGATCAAGCGCATCGACGTTGGAAAATCGCCAGGCCTGATCTTTGCGCGTCGGATTGGGCATCGTGGAAAATTCGCGCCAGCCTTGTTCCCGCTGTTGCTGAAACCACAGGGGGAGGTCACTCGCACCTTCCTGTGGCGCAGAGGTGATGGTGGAATTTACGGCCGGCCTTTGTGTCACTTCCTCAAGGACAGCAGTTCCGTTGCTCATTTTGCGAGACCGAAAATGCGCAGCGAGGCGAATTAGCCTACCGAGCCTTCCATTTCGAGCTCGATCAAACGCTTGAGCTCGACCGAATACTCCATCGGAAATTGGCGGACGAGATCGTTAACAAATCCGTTAACGCTCAGGCTCATGGCTTGCGCTTCACTCAGGCCGCGCTGTTGCATGTAAAAGATCTGGTCGGACGAGACCTGCGATACGCTGGCCTCGTGTTGAACGGAGTTGCCGGTGCCGCGGACGGTGATGGCGGGGTAGGTGTCAGTGCGCGAAGTGGCGTTGATGAGCAGGGCGTCGCACTCGGTATTGTTCTTGCAATTCTTGAGATGCTTCGGCACGTGGACGAGTCCGCGATAAGTGGCGCGGCCAGTGCCGATCGAGATCGATTTTGAGATGATGTTCGACGTTGTTTCGTCGGCCGCATGGATCATTTTCGCGCCGGTGTCCTGGTGCTGCCCATTGTTCGCCAGCGCGATCGAGAGCACTTCGCCGCGGGACTTGCGTCCTTTCAAAACCACACCGGGATACTTCATGGTCAGGCGCGAACCGATATTGCAATCGATCCATTTGATTTCGGATTCCTCGTGCGCGAGTCCGCGTTTGGTCACGAGATTGAAAACGTTCGGCGACCAGTTTTGCACGGTGATGTATTGGAGCTTCGCGCCTTTGAGCGCGATGAGCTCGACGACCGCGCTGTGCAAGGTGGGGGTGTTGAACTTCGGCGCGGTGCAGCCTTCCATGTAAGTCAGCTCGGAACCTTCGTCGCAAATGATAAGCGTGCGCTCGAACTGGCCAAAGTTCTCCGCGTTGATGCGGAAGTAGGCCTGAAGCGGATGTTTCACTTTCACGCCTGGCGGGACGTAAATGAATGAGCCGCCGCTGAAAACCGCGGAGTTCAGCGCAGAAAATTTGTTGTCACCGGTCGGAATCACTTTGCCAAACCAGCGCCGGAAAATTTCGGGATGTTCTTTCAAACCTTCAGTCGAACCGACAAAGATCACGCCCTGTTCGCCGACCGCCTTCTTGATGTTGGAGTAAACCGCTTCACTATCGAATTG
>QHRJ01000200.1 GCA_003220075.1 Verrucomicrobiota bacterium | reverse complement strand
CTTTTAAGTTCACGTTCATGACGGCGTCATAATCGGCTTCAGTGACTTGCCAGTAGTCGTTGCGTTTTTCGATGCCGGCGTTGTTCACTAAAATGTCGATCCGACCAAAGGTTGCCAAAGTTTGCTCGACCAGATGGTTGATCTCGCTAACGAGAGATAGGTCGGCTTTGACGATGACGCCCTTGGCTCCGGCTGCTTCGACCTGGCGAAGAGTTTCCTCCGCGCCCTCGGCATGAGTGTGGTAATCGATTGCGATGTTGACACCATCTTGCGCGAGGCGTGCGGCGATCGCCTGACCGATGCCCTGACTACTGCCGGTGATGATGGCGACGGTATTCATAAGCTCCAAGCTTGTGGCGGCGAGTATTGAGATGGAAGAACGAAAAGTCGAAATTAGAGAGGAATCGGGGTCAGTCTCACTTTTTGCACAAGCACACGAGCAACGCTCGTGGGTTATCAGTTAAAAGTTATCTGTTATTCGGCTAAGAGGAGGAGATGCCTGGCTGCCGCAGCTAATCCAGATGGGGGACGGACGCGGTCGCGCCTTAACTCCGAAAGCTTTCGCGAGCGAGGGGCATTTGACCTTGATTCGACAGCTGACGTTACCACAGGTCAGAGGTCAGAGGTCGGAGGACAGAGGTCGGAGCGTGCTCAGTGAGAAGCGAGGACAACCTTTAATTTCAAGCGCGCCGTAAGGCTTGACTGGTTAACCCAGTCAAGTTTGCCGTTACTACACTCCGTTAGGATTTGGGCGCAACATCGGTGTGGGGCTTTGGCAGCATCGGCGTTGGTTTCGGGAGCATCGGCGTAGGCTTCGGTTTCAGAGCTGGTGGCGGCAATATTGCCGTCGGTTTGGTTTTGGCCGGTTGTCCGCCAGCCGGCGACACCGGAGAAGCTGAAGGCGTGAGTGAGCTATGGGAAGCAGCCGTCGCCAAAGAGGCCTTGGCCGGATGTTGTTTTCTTCTTTCATGGAGCTTCTGGAGGCAGAAAAGACAGCCCAGCCCCAACAACAGGATCCAAAAGACGATTTGTTTGATCACAGGAGGACACAAGTCGCAACAATCGGGCCAAAACCGCGCGGGCGACGCAGATGGCTCTGGCTCAAAGACGAAAACCGGAGATCGGAGCCGGGAAAACGCGAGGCGTTTAGTTATCAGAGGCAGCGACGCGACGCTGCGAGTTATTGGTTCTCCGTTATCAGTTATTGGAAAATTTTAAGCTTTAAGTTTAAGCGGTTTAGGTTTCTCGCCTCCGTCCAGCAGCCGCGGAACTACGGCGTGACATGCAGGGTTCAGGAGAAAGCGAAGAGCTTGGAGCAAGGAGCCAACGCCTGAAACGCTGAAACTCTGCGTTCTCACTTCTGGTAGCTCACTCGCCAGATGGTGCTGTTGCCGTCTTCGCTGAAGAGGAGGCTGCCGTCTCGGGCGACGCTGATTCCAACCGGGCGACCCCATACTTTGCCGTCGGGGGTACCGAAACCGGTGACAAAATCTTCATATTCGCCCCGCGCTTTGCCGGTGGAGTGATCGAACGGGACGCGGACGATTTTGTAACCGGTGCGTTTCTTCCGGTTCCATGAGCCGTGGAACGCGGCAAAAATGTCGCCTTTATATTCGGTGGGAAATTGGTCACCGGTATAAAAACATAAATTGAGCGTGGCCGAGTGCGCTTGCACGAGCACGTCGGGAATGATGACCTGATCAGCCAGCTCAGAATGTTTGCCTTTGTGACGCGGATCGACGTGGTTGCCAATGTAAAACCAGGGCCAGCCATAGAAACCGCCCGGACGGACACTACTGATGTAGTCGGGAGGCAGATCTTCACCGAGTTCGTCCCGCTCGTTTGTGCTCATCCAGAGCTCGTTGCTGCCGGGCCGAAATGCAATTCCGACGGCGTTTCTAATTCCCCACGCATAAACTTTTTGGTCGCTGCCGTCGGGATCGAATTCGAATATGCGCGCGCGGTCTGCCTCGGCGGCGCTATCCGAAACATTCGAACGCGATCCAATCGAGACATACATCTTCTTGCCGTCGGGTGAAAAGACGATATCGCGCGTCCAATGTCCGCCGCTGCGGAGATGCGCAGCGCCGCCAGAGAGATGCGCACCTAACTTCTCGGCCGGTCCGCGGGCTTTGAGATCGCCATTGCGATAGGGAAAACGAATTATGCCATCAGTATTCGCCACGTACAAAAATTGGGGTTCGTTGCCGGGCGGAAAAAACGCGATCCCGAACGGTTTGTTTAGATCGTGTTCCGCAAATACTTCAATGACGTTCGGCTTACCGCCGCCTTCTGCGTCGCGCAACACTTTGATTTGATTGCCGCGACTTTCGGTGACGAAGATGTCTCCGTTTGGCGCGGCAAGGAGAAAGCGCGGATCGCGAAAGCCGCTTGCATAAACGTCGATCTTAAAACCGGAAGGAACCTGAAGCTGGGCGTTCTCCGGACGTCCGACGACCCGGGGCGAGTTAATTGACAGAATGTTTGAACTCGGCGCGGGCAAGTCCTGGACAGTGATTTTGTGCCGGACACCGGGCGCATCGGTTGTCCAATCGCCCATGGCCGCTTTCCCGGTGAGAAGGCTTTCCCGTTCAGCAGCTGCCGCGGTGTCCGCGTTCAGGGTGAGATGGACCCAGATTGCGTAAAAGATTAACTGAACGACGCAGCGCTTTTCCATTCACATTTCCAATCGGTTCCGAGCGAAATATTGCGTGGACGAGGCGCAGCCTGGAGTTGTCTGTTATCTGTTATTAAGGAGTTTTGCCTTAAGTTTTAAGCATCGCAGGTTTTGGGGGGAACTGGGGTCGAGGGGGAGAATTGGGGCCGAGTCTAAATTTTTTAACTTTTGCAATTGCACGGGCGCATGACGGGTTAATCTGAAAGACCAGCTGGAGCTGAATCACGCAACGCAATTGGTATGGGACCCAGGCTTCCTTGTCGGTTACTTCTGACGGCCTGCGCGTTCAGTTTAGCTTTGCCGCAAGCACCGGCTAAGCCGCAGAGCGAAATTCCGCTGCATTCGGTGCAAGGGCCCGACGTGACGCTGCGCTATGTTTCGGTCGCACGCGGCCAACCTGTCGTGATGGTGCATGGCGGGCTGGAGG
>QHRJ01000199.1 GCA_003220075.1 Verrucomicrobiota bacterium | reverse complement strand
AGAACCTTTCCCGCCGGACCGGCTTCAATCACGGTTCGAACAACTACTCCTCGACCATCGTCCGGCAGTCCGAAATAGCGCCGCTGTGCCGGGTTTTGCAGGTTGCCAGGGGTCAAGCCGAGATCGACATACTTATCGTAATGTCCGTCCTTGATGTCGGTAAGGAACCGGCGAATTACCGGGGTCGGAATCATATAGGCAACGCCTTGCGCGACATCGCCGCTGTAACCTTGAAAGGCGACTCCAATTACCTTGCCATTTTGCATGACCGGCCCACCGCTATTCCCCGGATTGATCTGCGCGCTGATCTGGATGGCAAGATGCGAGTCGATCGATGAATGGGTATAGAGTTGGAAATCAATCCGCGAAACGATCCCGGTAGTGACCGACATGCGCTCGCCACCAATCGGGTAACCGTAGGCTGAGACGGTCGCTTCCAGCTCCGGGATTCCGCCGAAACCCAGCGGAACCATGTTTTTGAAAAACTCCGGTGAATCGACTGTAATCAGAGCGAGATCGCAATCGTGGGCGACAAACACGACGCGCGCGGGATACTTATTTGGATCGCCATCGCGCTCGACCGTGAGGTAACGGGTGTTGCTGACAACGTGCGCGTTGGTCATGATACGCGGGCCCTCGATGACAAATCCAGCGCCCACACCGCGACCGATCGCGCCGGTATTCCAGGGAGCGCGATAATCGGGCTCAACTTCGGTTGAAGTAATGCGAACGAGGCTTTTCTGAATT
The DNA here is from genome assembly GCA_003220075.1 of Verrucomicrobiota bacterium. Taxonomy (GTDB): domain Bacteria; phylum Verrucomicrobiota; class Verrucomicrobiia; order Chthoniobacterales; family UBA10450; genus AV69. The sequence goes on along the minus strand of QHRJ01000199.1, from coordinate 2,491 downwards.
TTGCCGTTCGGTTGCTTCGGCGCCGCCACCACAATGGGAGCAAGGGGTGGGGGAGTAGCGCTCGGTTTCATTGGAGGTGGCGCACCTTCTTCCGGCGGTGGCAGCGGCGGAGTATTCTGCTGCGGTAGAACCGGTGGAGTCTCTTGCTGCTGCACAGGCGGAGCATTTTGCTGCGCGAAAAGATCAGCACCAGCAAAAAGCAGCAGCGCGCAAACGAGAAGACGTTTCATGCCCAAAGTCCGAGAAGATGAAACAGCATGCTTGAAATGCAAATTGCGCATTGTGGAAGATAGACAACGGATTGTGGCGCAGGGTTCAAGTCTGTGGGGCGACCGGGCAAGATGCCGGTCACGGTAATGCTGATCAACGGGCAAGATGCCCGTTGGCCCCACAGCCTCGCCGTAGCGAGTCCGTCCTGTGGCGGACAAGATGGCTGTGCTACAAACCGGCGCGATCGAGGAGTGACGCAAGCACTTTTTCGGCTTCGAAAAATTCTCGCGCGATTGCACGCGCTGCGCGCGAATGACGGCGATAATCGGCGTTAATTTCGCGAACTGCTTCGGCGATTTCGGGAAGTTTGCGAAAACCGAAAAGCCCGGCCTGCTGGTCGTAGATTCTTGTGAAGCCGGTTTCCTGCGTAATCACGGGGCGCCCGGCGGCCAGATAGCAGGCGCTGCGATCACTGAACCAGCCGGTGTTTAATCGAACATATTGATCTTTGGCGACGGTGAATTCGGCTTTTGATCGGCGAATGTAGTCCTGATAGTCCCAGTATTTCACACTCAAATCGTGCGGGGTGCGGAAACGCCAGCCAGCCTTGGAAAACTTCCTTCGCGTCTTCTCGTCCTTAATATCAGTCGCCAGTTCAAACGATTCGCCGGCAGCTTTCGGAGCATTAACGAAACGAATGAACTCCCGCGATTTGCTCCACAGATATTTCTCTCCGCGCCAGATGATGTCTTTCAATCCGCTGGTCGACCAATTTGCAATGGACGTGAAGATCGCGCTCGACTGCGGTGGCCGGCGTGTTCTCCAAAGATCGGTAACGATGGGCTGCCGCGTTGGGAACCACTTCAATCCGTGGACCGGGACAGGAAATCCTTTCGTCCCAACATTCTCGCCAAAAGTAAAGAGCGCGTGATGTCCCCGGAGATAGTCGATTGTCGATTGAACACGCTGATCGACCTTTATTTGTTCAACGCCTGGATCACTCTCGATGTAAAGAATTCGATTGCTCGCCAGCAGATCGTCATTGAACTCCTGCGCGCCGCAAACATTCAAAATCGCATCGGCTGATTTATACAGCTGGCGAACTTTCCTTAAGGACAAACCTACGGTCGGGAGTTCGGGCAAATATCGTGCGCAAAAAGACCAGCGATTTTTGAAATCAAATTCATTGGCCAAGCGCGCGAGCAGTTTCGTGCCGTAACTAAAATCGTTGCTCGTGTCGAAAGTTTCTGCGTTGTAGGGAATGCGGGCGGAATCTTCGATGTAGTAAACATCGTGACCGAGTCGTTGCAGGCCGACAATGTAGTGCAGATGCTGCCAGATCACGCCCGCGATCGGGCAGGAGCCCATGAAACCCATTACGACGATTCGCTTCGATTTCATCAAAGCGAAAACGTCCAACATCCAATATCCAATATCCAATGCCCAACTGTCTGAATTGGGTGTTGAGGGTTGAGCGTTGAGCGTTGGACGTTGAAGCGGATCATTCAGAAAAGGTCTTAACGACGACGGCGGGATTACCCGCGACCACGCAATTCGCCGGTACGCTTTTCGTCACCACCGCGCCAGCCGCCACGACAGAATTCTCGCCAATTGTAACGCCTTTTAAAACGATCGCATTCATTCCGATCCAAACGTTATCGGCAACTTTCACCGGGCGCGTTTCGAGTTTGGGGCGGGGTGGACGATCTTTGTAAAATGGCGCAACGGCCTGGGCATCGATTAGTCGCTGCGCAGGTTCGAGTGGATGAAAATCGGAATCGGCGATCCCAACGTTCCACGAGATCAAACAGTGCGATCCGATTTCAATTCGTTCGTCCGCCATGACGAGCGCGCCGTTGAGCAAGGTGAAATCTCCAACGACGGCCGAGCCATTCACTCCCAGGGCAAAGGAACAGCCGGCGTAAACGGAGACGTGATTGCCGAAGCGGAGAGCATGTGCCGCCTTCGTTTTCATAAAGCGAAACACTTGCGCCGTTTCGCAATAAAACCCTTCGCCAAAATCGACATTCGGCGGGATCGGATGCGCCCACCAATCGCTTTCTACTCTGCGGTCCGCGTCGACATTGCTCATGCCGTAAATTTCCCGGAAGCGTAAAGTTTTGCGTAAACGCCGCCGCGCGCGACCAACTCCGGCCCGCGTCCCTGCTCGACCACGCGTCCATTTTCAAGAACGACGATTTGATCGACGTTGTGAATAGTGGCGATGCGATGAGTGATAATGATGGTGGTGCGGCCGCGCATCAGTTCTTTGATCGTTTCC
>QHRJ01000255.1 GCA_003220075.1 Verrucomicrobiota bacterium | reverse complement strand
TATTTCACCCGTCGAACACGAGACCGAGGAATACGCGCACGAGGTGCGCCGGCACGTTCGTGGATATTTAATGGTGGGCGCAACGCTTCTCGCCTTTACCGCCGTTACCGTCGCCCTCTCCTATGTGAATTTCGGCACGCAAAAAGCAAACGTGGCCGTCGCACTCCTCGTCGCCACCTTCAAAGCCGGGCTTGTTGCCGCCATCTTCATGCACTTGTCGGCGGAAAAGCGCCTGATTTATCGCGTTCTCATTTTCACCGGCTTTTTCGTCTTTGGACTTTTTTGGCTCACCTACCTCGCCTGGTACGACCCCGTTCACCGCTAATGTCGATCAAAGGTTTTCACATTGTTTTTATCGTGTTCTCAACCCTGCTTGCGCTGGGAATCGGCTGCTATTGCGTCTGGGTCGACTTGACCGTGGGCGAGCCGGTTTATCGGACCGGGGCTATCGCGTCGTTTGTCTCAGCGGTGGTGCTGATCGTTTATGGAGTATTGTTCTATCGGAAAATGAAACGGCTGCGTTTGATCACATGAAAGCGATTTGGTTTTCTGCTGTCTTATTTTGTGCATCGTTGACGCAAACCTTCGCGTGCTCCACCTGCTTCGGAAATTATGGCGACATCGGCGGTCCTCCTCCGGCGAATGTACAGCACCTCGCCGTCGCCATCTGGGCATTAATGTTCGTTGTCATGTCGGTGTTGGGCGGAATCGGCGCCTTCAGCTTTCATCTCTGGCGTTGCGCTCGCCATCCGCCGGAACCGTACGAGCAATTGATCGAGGAAGATTTGTCGCAATATGAATAGGCTTGCCCTGATCAACGAACTCCTTGGTATACCGCCGAACGCGTCCGAGCATGGCTATCAGATCGATCATATCATCGAGTTTTGCCATTGGTTCATGGGCGCGCTCTTCGTCGGTTGGTTTGCTTTTTTTATTTACGTGCTCTTTCGTTATCACCGCAGTCGCCATCCCCTGGCCGATCACGAAGGTGTAACGAGCGGCATTTCCACCCATTTGGAATTCGCCGTGGTCTTGATTGAAGCCGTGCTCCTCGTTGGCTTCGCTGTGCCGTTATGGGCCAAACGCGTCAATCAATTTCCCGAGACCCGCGATGCCATCCTTGTCCACGCGGTCGGGCAACAATTTAACTGGACGTTCCATCTTCCGGGGCCGGATGGCACCTTTGGCCGGCGCGATGTCGACCTGGTGAGCAATTCGAATCCCCTCGGTCTCGACAACAACGATCCCGCCGCCAAGGATGACATCATTGTTCCGGGCGAATTACACGTTCCGCTTAATCGCTCCGTTATCATTGAATTGTCCTCCAAAGACGTAATTCATAATTTTTGTTTGCCGCACATGCGCATCGCTCAGGACGCGATTCCAGGTTCGATCATTCCAATGTGGTTCAAACCGATCAAACCCGGCACCTACGAAGTGATATGCGGGCAACTTTGCGGTCTCGGTCATTATAGTATGAAAGGCAGTGTCGTCGTCGATACGCCGGAGGATTATCAAGCATGGTTGAAAGAGCGCGCTGAGATGGCCGCTCAATCGCAGGCTGCTCCGCCGCCGACGCAACGTCTGCCTGGCGAGCCGCCGCCCGGACCATCACCCGGAACTGTGCCGCCACCTGGCGCACCCAATCCAGCGAATGAGGCGGCACCCCCTGCCGGCAACCAGCCTGCGCCTTCGGCGTCAGCGAGCCCGAGCAGCTAGCGCAGCGCAATCATCTCTGGGTAGCGCACGCGTCTCGCGTGTTGGCGATGACCGTCTCGTCATCGCGGACTTTTCTGCTTCATTCTGGGGAGCGCAGGCTGCCAGCCTGCAAGTCTCGGCAGCTTGCCGAGACGTTTTGAAGACTTAGTCGGTGCACCGTGCTTCGAATGTTGCCGGCAGGCTGCCGGCAACTGCGGGCTGGCAGCCCGCGCCCCCCGGAGCGGAAGAAGAACCACCCGGAATTTTGTGCACACCGCATCTATGATTAATCTTTGTCGTTTCAATGAACGTCAGGTCTGACCCAAAATCGAACATCTGGCTGAACCGCTTCGCCTGGTTCACCGCCGTCACCACCCTGTTCCTCATATGCAGCGGTGGCATGGTCACGAGCAAAGGCGTGGGCCTCGCCGTCCCGGATTGGCCGACCACTTTCGGGTACAACATGTTTCTCTTTCCGGCCTCGAAATGGATCGGCGGAATTTTTTTTGAGCACACTCACCGTTTGATCGCTTCCACGGTTGGACTTCTTACAATCATCCTGGCAGCGTGGCTTTGGTTGGTAGACCCACGTCGCGGGGTCCGTATGCTCGGCATCGCCGCAGTTGGCGCCGTCATCTTGTAGGGTGTTCTCGGTGGTCTGCGCGTGACGATGCTGAAAGACGAAATCGGAATCTTTCACGCCTGCCTGGCGCAGGCCTTCTTCGGTCTGATTGTCGTCATCGCGTTAATGACTTCGCGATCCTGGCGCGCTGTAGCCACGGTCGCTAGCCGCGGCAAATCATTGCGCGTCATCGCGCTGACAACGACCGCATTCATCTATCTTCAACTCGCGCTCGGTGCGACCATGCGGCATCAGCATCGCGATCTTGCCATCACTGATTTCCCGACTGCCTATGGCCAATGGATTCCCGATACCACCGCACCCGCGATCGCAAAAATTAACGCCGCGCGCGACACCATTGGGATGTCGGACGTCTCCGCCGCGCAAATCTGGTTGCAAATGGCGCACCGTTTCGGCGCCGTTCTCGTCGCCATTGGAGTGATCTGGTTTTTCGTTTCAGCGCATCGCGAGAAAATTTCTCCGTTGCGCGGGCTTTCCACCGCCTGGCTCGTCGGTATTCTGGCCCAAGTTACCCTCGGGGCCTGGACGATCTGGAGCAACAAAGCTGCTGATGTTGCGACCACGCATGTGGCTGTAGGCGCAACCATGCTGGGTCTCGGCGCAGTCATTTGCGCATTTTGCTTTCGTCTAAACGAAACGCCCTCCGCATTTCCTTTATCGCGTCAGAGAAAATCTGATCCGGTCATTGCATGAAAAGCGCGGATTACCGAAAGCCCGCCGTTGAAGCTTCAACGGTGCAAGTCCCGGAGCACGGAAGATTGTCCGATTTCTCGCAGTTGATCAAAACGCGGCTGACATTTTTGGTACTGGTTACTACTGGGGTTGGTTTTTACGTCGGGACGCGTGGTCCCGTCGATCTTTTTCGTTTATTTAACGTCCTGGTGGGCGCGGCC
>QHRJ01000254.1 GCA_003220075.1 Verrucomicrobiota bacterium | reverse complement strand
CATATCGTAGACTTCAACCAACCCAATCCCGGTTGTTCCATTCTTACCAGCCATAATAGCGGTATAATTCCCTGGCTGCAGAGTTATTAGTATGGCCGACTCGCGAGAGTCAGGTGGCTGAAGATTTGCGGGGATCTGATTGTGATTAGCGGCGCTCTGCCAGTCGTCGTTCATCATGATGCTGCTGGCCGTATCGTGCAGGTCAAGTGTCGGATCTTGCAGAACACCGGCAATGTTGAAAGGAGGCTGACCGAGCGTGGGTCCCAGGCCGCGCACCAGTACCGGTTTTGCGTCCGTTCCGGTGACGATGAATCCGGCGATAGTAACGCGTTGGCCGGTTTGGACGGAGGCGCGGGTCGAGATGTTTGCTAATTGCGCCGTTGGCGGCTCGAAGGCAAGTCCACCGATGAACGTGTCGTCGTGACTGAAAGCAGTTTTCACCCCGCCAGGGAACTTTACGATGTCATGGCTGCCGAATTCGCCGGCGTAAAGAACCCAATTAGTATCGAAAGCGAGGGAGCGCGGCCCATTCAGGCCAGAGGTAAAAGTTGTTTTCGTTCCGGTGGGTGTGAATCGGAATATCGAGCCGCTGCCCACATCGGCCACATAAAGATTATTGGCGCCATCCACGGTAAGGCCGGCAGGAAGAAACAATCCCGAAGCGACGGGGCTCTTCGTTCCATTGGGGGCAAACTTAGCAATGGAGCCACTGCCCATCGTGTTATTTCCAGAGAAGCTCACGTAAAGAGTGCCGTTCGAATCGAAAGCGAGCCCAGTCGGCGCGCCGCCGCCTAAGCTCGAAACGAACGTAGTCATCGTGCCCGACGGTGTATATTTGACGATCGAGCCAGCGCCAGCAGTATTGATTGCGAAAAGATTGCCTACAGCATCGAAGGCGATTCCAGCTGGCGTAATACCTGTCGCAAAGTTTGTTTGTACTCCGGTGGGCGTGATCTTGACAATAACGTTGTCGGACGGAGCCGCAGCAAACAGATTACCTTTGCTGTCAAAAGCGAGCCAATCAATGTAAGTGCCAGACTTAAAGACCGTGCGGGTCCCGGCCGAATTGAATTTGTAGATGGCGAGGGCATTCAGACCGCCATCATATAAATCTCCGGCCGCTGCTCGGGCGGCCAGCGGAGCGACACCTGCAGTTAACAGCGTGCAAAGTAGAACGCGTGCAAATACAAATTTTTTCATAGATGTCCCCGATTGTTCCCTCGTTAAATAGTCAAATAATTTGAATGCAGAATGTAGACGACATGGGGTGGGAAATATTTACCATGGAGATGAAAAAGGGCGATGCCTTTCAGTCAATCTGCTAGTTCTGCTCGCGATATCTCCCTCTCTTAAAGCGAAACCGAGTAGGGGCGTGGACCCTACCCGGTGAATCGCAAGCTATCTGCCAGGATTTCCTTACGCTTTTGCTAATCTCCGGTGCAGCCGTCCCGCACCAACAAGGCCGGCGAGGCCGAGGCCCAACAGGGTTGCAGTCATCCCACCATCCGGCACTGCGGAGGTTGTCGCCGAGAAGGTCAAAGTTGTGCCCGCACCTTCCTGTTGACTAAAGGACCAATGCCCCGACGTCGGGTCAAATCCGTTCCCAGTTATAATCCCCTCTCCCTCAAGCAAGATACCATGACTGCTCTGAAAGAAGATCACCGAGCTTAACAGGTCGAACGTGAACCCGGCAACCGACCACAGGGCCGGAGTAGGCGTGGAAGGATTGAAGATGTATGGGGATGTCATTGTAACAGACACCATTGCAGGGATGCCGGAAAAGCTTCCCGTATTTGCGCCCCCAGTGACGACGTCGTTGAACAGTGTAACCTGTGTCGCCGTCGCAATCGGCGCATTATAAGTCGCGGTGCCACTGATGTTCAACATTCCGGTAATCGGAGTCGCTTGAGCAGAGGAGAGAAGTCCAACGCTGCCCACTGCCGCCACGATTGCTAAGAGAGTTTTAGATAATTTCATTGTTTGTCCCTTGGTTTCTTTTCTGGGTTCGGTTAGCAACAGTAGCATTGCCTGTGCCAACATTCGGTGTATGATTGTAACTTGGCGATTACCAAATACTTATATTTGAAATTTGATTTTGGCCTTTTCGCATATAAGCACTAGAATGTAAATAACTCCGACAACCTGCAATTTGACTCGTATTTAAGTTACTGAAATTGAGCAATCTGTCTACTTACTTATCGCCATTAAACAATCCGACACTCCGGGCATGCCTAGCGTCTCTGATCCGCCGCTTTATCTAGCTCAACCATAGCATCTTTCGCCTGCTTCGCGAGGTCGTCCGGAATGCCGGCCGCGAGGGCTCGATCCAGAATCTTTTTGGCCTCGGTCTTGTGCCCTAATCGAAGATGCGCCATCCCCAGCATAAAAAGCGATTTTCCGTCCAGCGCCTTCCTCGCATCACTCTCCTGGAGGAATTGCACCGCCCGCGCGTATTCTTTCCGCTGGAAACTTAGCGTACCCAGTGTCTTCGCGAGACTCGAATCGTCGACAAGGCTGCGGCGCGCTTTGCTCGCTAGCTCGTAAGCTTTGCCCGCGTTAGCCGGGTCGTTCGCGTAAATAGAAGCGAGCCATTTTTGCGCTGGAGCAAAATCAGGCCATTTCTCAAGGATGCTGCTGTAGATCGCGCTGGCTTCCGCGGCGTCGCCCTTTTGCAATCGAATAGCCGCCTTTGCCATTAGCGCCGGCACGTAATCCGGCTGCGCAGCCAACGCTTTCGCCACCTCATTCTCAGCGTTACCGGAAATCGCGTCGTCCGAATCCAGAGCGGCCATTGACAGGAAAAGTGCTGCTTCCCCTCGTTCAGGAGAGGCTGCCGGTCCATTCGCGACGCGCCGCATCGCTTCCTGCGCCTCATCAGTCTTGCCAGCACTGTAAGCTGCCCAGGCAAAATCGCGCGCCACTCTCATATCGTCGGGCAAGCCGCGGCTGCTTTCCTGCAAAAGGCTATAGGCCCACGGAAAGTTGCCAGCCTGATACGCAATATGACCCACGGTCGCGGCGACGTGCGCGTCCGCCCTGCCCAGTTCGCGCGCTTTCTTGGCATACTCCAGCGCCTTGGCATTATTTTTTAGAGGTCCTGCATTCAATTGCGCCAACGACAGCGCCGCTTCTAATAATTTCGGATTGGCTTGGAGCGCCTGCTCGTACGCTTGAGCCGCCTTATCCGCCGTGCCTGCCTTTGCGTAAGCCGCGCCCAGTCGCATCAAGGTAACGGGGTCGTTGGATTTCTCCTTCGCAAATTTCTCCAGATCGATGGCGGACAACTCCCCGGTTTGCGAAAGGAGCTGCAGCCGACTTTTCGCTTCGTCCTTGCCAGGAAAATCGCCCGGAACTGAAACCGCCTTTTGCAGCGCGGCGCGGGCCTCATCCAATCGGCCCATCATGTAGTTTGCCATACCGAGGTGAAATTGAATCTCGCCGTTGCCAGGAGACTCGGAAGCACTTTCCTCCAATAGCTCCGCCGCTTCCTGGTATTTACCTTGTCGATACAACACCCAACCAAAAGTATCCTGTACGCTCGGCTCGGCTGGAGCTAAATCGTGCGCCTTACGCGCGAGCTCAGTGGCCCGATCAAGATTGGTGAGCTTCTCGCTGTAGATGTAGGCCATAAGAGTGCCGGGGAATATTGAGGATTCTTCGCCAGAACCGTTTCCAGTTCCTTCAATGCCTCGGGAAGCTTGTTAGCCTCTACATAGATGGCAACGAGAAGATTGTAAGCAGCCGCCAGGTTTGGATCGAGCTCGATTGCCTTCTTCAGCGCGGTCTCGGCTGCCGCAAAATTCTTCTCTATCACATAGCTTCTGCCATGGATGAAATAAGCAGGGGCGGACTTCGGGTCCTTTTGCAAGAGTGCATTGGCCCGTTGATGGACAGCCGAAAATGCCCTGGCTTCAAGGTCGAGGTCCGCCAATTGATCAATCGCGACCACATTTTCTGGATTAAGCTCGATCGCCTTTTCGAATGCTTTGCGCGATTCATCGTTCTTCTTTTGCTGCTTTAAAATCACTCCCAGAACCAGGTAAGATTGCGAATCTTGCGGGGTTTTCTTTATTTGCTCACGAATTAGCGAGGCCGCCTCTTCCGAACGACCCACTGCCTGATATGCATCGGCCAGAAGCGTTCTTATTTGAGTGACATCCGGCCTAAGTTGTAAGGCTGATTCCAGTGGTGTGATGACAGATCGTGGATCGCCAGCCCGAAGGCGCAGTTGAGCCAGGAGGACAATAGCCTCGACGTACTTGGGCGCGAGCGTAATCGCTTGCTCCAGTTCGTTCATCGCTTGAGATGTGTTCTTGCCCTGAAGGTAGGCGAGCGCAAGCTGATACTTAATTAACGGGTTGTTTGCGAATGATTTGTCGGCGCGCTCAAGTATCTCGGTTCCCTGTTTGAGATCGCCTTTGCCTAACAAGGCCTGCGCCTGGACCACCCGCCCTTCGATGTTATCTGGATCCCGACTAAAAACATTTTGAAGCAGCGCTGCTACTTCATCGTATTTCTTCTCCGATTGTGCGAGCCTCGCTTGAAGAAGCCATGCCCCAATGAAATCGCGCGCTCGCTTGGTGAGATCTTCGAGGTAACTTTTCGCTTCTTCCTTTTCACCTTTCTGCATCTTGAATTCGGCATACGCCAATCGCTCCCGCGATCGAACAGGGCTGAGGTCTGCCGCGGCTTTAACTTCTTGTTCTGCCCGCGCGTTATCTTTCTTGTTTAGCGATAGCTGGGCCAGTCCGATATGCGCCTGCACACATTTCGGATCAAGGGAAAGAGCGTGATTCAGCGCCGTTTCGGCTTTGGCTAGGTCTCCTTTACGGATTGCCAGCGCCGCGTTCGCCACCTCAACGTAAGGGTTGTCCTGCTGGGGGAATTTCTGCAGCTCCTGTTCTGCCGTCTGGGTTTGCTCCGGGGTAAGGGCTGTCTCCGCCAGAAGGGCAAGAGCCGGTCCGTTGTCGGGTGCTTGCTTCAAAATCTCGGTCGCTTCCTTGAATGCCTCATTCGGCTGGCCTACTCGGAGATAGACCAGGGCAAGCTTGTAGCGATTGTCCAAATCCTTGGAAGCGAGCTCGCGCGCCTTCAACAAGTACGCCCCCGCTCGCAAGGGTACACCTTCGTCCGCCCACATTGCCCCGCAACGAGCGTAGGCAACGGCATTATTTGGATCAACCTTCAGGACTTTTAGATATTCAATCTTGGCTTGGTCATACCCCCCGGCTTTGAAGTACTTCTCTGCCTGCGCCAAGTAACGGGACTTCTTCATCTCCGAGGTGCAACTGCAATTAGCGAGCACCAGTGCCAGGATTGCGATTAAACGGATGATTTGAATTGATGATTTATACATTTCTTGTTAACTATTTGAGATCATCGCCCAACGTTTACTCCCGCGAGATCCCGAGCCTTTCCATCAACTCATATAAGGTTGGCCTGCTTATTCCCAGCTCTGCCGCCGCCGAACTAATTCGGCCAAGGTTGC
>QHRJ01000153.1 GCA_003220075.1 Verrucomicrobiota bacterium | reverse complement strand
GACGGATTGGTCACCGCCGTTCAGGTGATGCGTTATCCCACCGAGGTCGGACAGTTTCTTACCTATCGCCTTAGTATTGCCCTTCAGTACCGCGATAATAGTTACACCGTGCCGCTGGTGAAAAACAATAAGCTCGCTGGTCTCTTGTTGCGCTACGATCCGCGCTCACAGTTGATGGACGCAATTCCTGCTCCTATTATCGCGCACTTCCTGAAGGATGCGGCGAAGCCAGAGTACGGCGGCTTTCCGACCGTTGGGTTCGATTATTTTCCAACACGCGATCCGCAGTTGCGCAAATACGCTGGCGAAACAGGAAATGGTGGTGGCGTTTACGTTAGGGGGATCGAGCCGGGGAGCGCGGTGGAGAAAGCCGGCCTGCAAGAGGGCGATATCCTAACCGCCGTTGGCAACTTCGATCTTGATCAAAATGGTAACTACGTCGATCCTCTTTATAAGAAGCTCGACTTTACTAATCTCCTGACCACGCGCGCCTTTGCCGGCGACAAGGTACCGCTAAAGATTCATCGTCAGGGTAAACCGATGCAGCTCGATGTCACAATGGAGCACCGGGCGCCCGATGACTACATCATATCACCTTACTCGCGGGATGAAGCGCCAAGATATTACATTCTCGGTGGATTGATCTTTCAAGAATTGTCCCGTCAATATTTGCGAGAATGGGGACCAAACTGGTTGAAGGAAGCGCCGCAACGGTTTGTCTATCTCGACCGTTTTCAATGGGATCTATTTCCCGAAGGTCATCGCCATGTCGTCGTGCTAAGCCAGGTCCTTCCCGTGAACGGAACGATCGGATATGAAGACTTCGGATACCTGACGGTAACGAAAGTGAATGGCAAAGACATTCACTCCCTTGATGACCTGGCTGAAGCGGTGAAACAACCGGTAGATGGCTTCGATCGAATCGAAACCGAGGAAGATCCAAAGGTAATTCCATTGGACGTGGCGCAAGCGGAAAATGACGAGCCGACTCTGCGCGAAAGCTACGGCATTCCTACCCTGCAGCGACTAAAGTAGCTCGCGCTTTTATCGCCTTAAAAAAGCGCTGACCTCGCTGGTGTAGGTGTTGAAAGGATCACTCATGACCAAGATGTCCTCCGGTCCTGAGGCAATCGAATCCCAGTTAATGACGTAGGGCAGTTCCGAATCACGGAACCAGGCGACAGCTTGCGAACGACCGGCCGCCCTCGAATTGGCCGGTGGCCGATAACTGGCATTCTTGATCCGAACACTTTGATTCCAATCGGTAATCCGCTTGCCTGCTTTCACCTGAAAGAAAAGTCCACGCGATGGATCGATGTTGTGATACTCCAGGTCGAGACTGAGCAACCACGGATCATCCCATGGCAGCGACTCCGCTTCGGCGAACTTCTCCAGCAACCATCGCTTCGTAATCCAATCAACCCCTCCGATAAGCGCGTCTGAGTTCGTCGCAAAAGAATCGAGAACAAAACTCCAGCTCTCAAGTAACCAATCGATCTCCGCGTCTCGACCTTGCAGATATTTTCCCGCTGCCTCGAGAAAACGCCATTGGATTTCGAGCGCCCCGGCAGTTCTGCCATTTTCCAGTTCCACCTGCCATGGGCCATTAGGTTGATGCGAAACTTCCCGCGTCGCCACCACCGCATCCTGTAAGATCAAACCACGCGGGAATTTGTCTTCTTCCAGCAAAGTTAAAATGCAGGCCGTCGTTCCCACTTTCAATGCGGTAGCGAAAGGACTCATGTTCGAATCGCCAATCAACAGATGTAACCGCCGGAACTTGCGATAGTCAGCCAGCGGTTCGTCACGCGCATTAATGATGGCACGATTAAATTGCACCCACTGGTAGATGTCGTTCACGATGTGATCGGCCCGCTGGCTGATCTGAAATCGCACCGGGGTCGCGCTCGGCGGCAGATCAAAATCAAAAGCAAGCGGATGCGCCTGACCAATCCGTCCCGCTCCAGTATAAATCTGGCGAGTCGCGAGAAAGCAAAGCAGGGTGCCCAACACCGGAGGAGTGAACTGAGTTTCCCGGCGCATTAGATAGTTCTCGTGACAGCCGAAGGTCGCGCCGGTGTAATGATCGATGTTATTCTTGATGAAAGAAACGTGATCGCATGCGTGCATTTCGCGCAGTGCGTTCAGGAGCAACGCGTCACCCGCAAGATCGTAAACAACGGCGTCGCGCAAACGCACGCATTCCGGCGACGCGTACTCAATGTGGCCCATGTCGAGATACAGGCGCCCGCCATTCAACAGAAACCCACCGTTGCCCGGCGGTTCTTCGTAATCGCGATAATGCAGGTCCAGAGCGCCCGCGCGCGCTTGTCTGAAAATGAAATTCTTGACCCGCGCTGGCCAGGCTTCGGTCGAAAGCTCGGCATCGTGGACAAGCGCACCATATTCGGTTTCGAGGCCGACCACCCGATTCACAACGCGAACATCCCTCATTAAGGGAGGCGGACAAGGGATAACCAGCACGCCTTCTGCTCGTCGGATGGAGTGCGATTGACCTTCGCCCGGACCCCGTCGTTCGCGGTTAATCGGCAGGATACTGCCCGCGTCGCTGACACGATCATCGCGAAAGGGCCATTCGTCAGGGTCATCGCGATCCTGTTAGCGGCGTTGCATGTCGCTCTCGCGATCACCGCCGCGTTGGAGAAATCGCCCACTTTTGATGAACCAACCCATCTCACCGCCGGCTACAGCTACTGGTTGAAGAATGATTATCGTCTCGATCCGGAAAACGGCATTTGGCCGGCCCGCTGGGCCTCATTGCCACTTCTTCTGTCGCGCCCAACTTTTTCGGAAAATGCAGCGTGGAAAAAAGGCGACGTCGGGCGCGTCAGCGAAAGATTTCTTTATGGCAGCGGCAATAATTCCGATCGGATCGTGCTCCTTGGGCGCAGCATGATGGCAGTGGTCGGAGCAGGTTTGTGCCTGCTCATCTTCTTCTGTTCAAATCGACTATTCGGCGCAATCGGCGGACTGATTTCCGAACTACTCGCGGTCTTTGATCCGAATCTTCTCGCGCATTCAGCTTTGATTACAGCCGATGTCGCCGCAGCCTTCTTCTTTACCGCAGCGACCTGGAGTTACTTCCAGTTACTCCGTTCCGTAAACAAACGGTGGTTTGTCATTACGGCATTGACCTGGTCGGGACTCTTTCTCGCCAAAATGTCAGCGCCAGCTTTTTTACTCGTCGCGGTCATCTTGGCTACTTTGGGGGTCCTTTCATCCGAGCCAATGACGATTCGGATTATCCGCTTTGAGGGGCAGGTTGCAGCGCGCTGGCGAAAGCTCGTTCTCGTTATCGGATTAACCGGCGCCCTCGTTGCAATCGTTGTATTAGCGATCTGGGCATCATATGCGTTTCGTTTTTCTCCCTTCCCGCAAAACGAACCAGCACGGGAAGTTTGGAACGCGCGCTGGCAGGCGTGCCTGAGCGATCACGCCACTCTCGAAAACATCGTTGCCTTCGCCCGCGACCATCACCTCCTGCCCGAGGCTTACCTTTATGGTTTCGCCTTCACCAATAAGAGCGTGATGTATCGCCCAGCATTTCTCGACGGCGATTGGAGTAACACTGGCTTCGCCTCATTTTTCCCGTGCGCCTTTTTTTACAAAACTCCGATCCCAATTTTTTCTTGTTGATCATGACGGGTATTGCCGGATTCCTGAGCTGGTGCAACGCCTGGAAGAATGGCAGTCGCAGCGCCATTGGCTGCGATCTGCGGCGACTTTCCCCGATCTGGGCATTGGTCTTGGTCTACGGAACTTTTTCCTTAACCAGCCACCTCAATATTGGTCACCGTCATTTGTTGCCGATCTACCCCGCAATTTTCATAGCCTGCGGGGCGTGCACGCATTTCTTTCGGGCGCGATCAGGTAAAGTCGTCGCCATTTTTGCTGGCGCGATGATGTGCTGGCAGATCATCGAGTCGTCGCTGCTGCGCCCGGATTATCGAGCTATTTTAACCAGGTGACAGGCGGTCCAAAGAATGGATACAAGCACCTGGTCGATAGTTCCCTGGATTGGGGCTAGGATCTTCCCGCTTTAAAAGGCTGGCTTGATCATCATTTCGATGCATCCGCTCCCACCCGACTTTACCTCGCTTATTTTGGCACGGCTCTGCCGCGGTGGTATGGAATCGAGGCGACGCCACTTCCGCTTGATTCTTCCACGCAAAAATTATCGCCGCTCGAACCGGGCACCTACTGCATCAGCGCAACTACTCTTCAACAGGTCTATTCCTTTCAACATGGAAAATGGACCGGCCAATACGAATCATCTTACCGCCTTGCGCTAGCCAGGGCGGTCCATCCTTTCGATCTGCCGGCGAACGACTCGGCCATTAATGGCGAATCGTTACAACGCCTTCGGTTTGCCCGACTGTGCGCTTACCTTCGCAAACGCGAGCCAATCGCAAACCTTGGAAACTCGATTTTAGTTTATCAACTCAATCAACGAGAACTCGATCAGGCGCTCTACGGTCAGCCGGCCGAGCTGGCGCCAAGTCTCTAAATCCGATTGCGACTTGAAGCCGGCCGGGAGAATCCTTAATTTATAACCGATGAACCAGCTGGGCATTCGCAGCCCATCGGCAAAAGTCGGTGGTCTTGTCTATTTCGGACGCATGCTCGACAAGATTCGCACGCATGAGAAAAACGAACTGCCCCCCGACTACCAGAGCAATCTCGGCCGAGGTTTCGATGAGTTCTGCACCAAATTTCTGCATGTCCAGTATCACGAACTGGTCAGTCGAGTGAGTGAGGGCGGCAGCGATGAGGAAATTTTGTGGTGGTGTTTCGATAAAGGACGCCGGCCATCGGAAAACGAGATTTATGTCTGGAACGAATTCATGCGGAAACGCGGCTGGAATGATGAAATCAGCGAGACCTTGAAACGCCGCAAGAAAGAAGCGGGCATGACCGGTCGTTCCGAAATAGACACAATGTTCGCATTTATCGACGTCGACGAAGACCGCTCGGTGGCGACCAATTATTCCTAGGCCGGTAGCACAGCCATCTTAGCTGGGGGGCCAATCCCGAAAGCTTTCGGGGTTGATCAGTATCGCGATCGTTTTGAGCCGCTACGGTCTCGATGCCGGGGTAGGAATGCTATTTGGCGGCGGCGGCGGTGTCATCCGCCAATCGATAAATTTCCAGACCACCAGGACGAGCAACGCCGTGATGACAGCGGCGACGACCTGTCGGATGCGCGTTTCGCGCACGGGCTACTCCGAAAGGGTGTCGATCCGCTCCGCCAGCGCAAAATCGAGATCGGTCAGGCCACCCTTGCTATGAGTCGAAAGCACCAGCCGCACCTTGTTAAAGCGAATGTCGATATCCGGATGGTGCTCTTCTTCCTCCGCCACCTCGGCCACTGCATTCACAAAATCAATCGCATCCGTGAAATCGTCGAACTCGAACGTGCGCTCGATGTGCTTTTTCTCCAGCTCCCACTCGGGCACTTTTTTCAACCGCATTTTTGCTTCATCGGCTTTGATCAAATCCGCCATATCGGCCAAACGAGTAACACCCGAAAATTGTTTTGCAAACGGCGATTCATGCTTCGCCAAAAATCAGGCCGGTGGTGGTGGGAGGCCGAGGATTTTCCGCAGATTCCTTTCCGAATCAAAGAGTTCGACCGCGACCGAGCGGGATTGTCGAGAAAGCGACGCCCAATCCGAAATGATCTCGGTGACGGCGTCCCTGGCTGATTCGAGATCATGCACGAAACGAAATCCGCTTTTCTGCGGCAGGTATTTTGACCCTCCGGTATCTTCCGTAATAACCGGGCGCCCCATCGCGAGGAAGGTCGCGGCGCGATCGCTCAGCCAGCCTGTTTGCCACGCTACATCCACGCCTTTGATCGCTGTGAATTCTGCGCTGGCCGATGCCACGTAACGCCGATAACGCGCCGGTGTTTTTGCCACGCGATGAGGATCGACCAAGTGCCAGCCACGCTCGCTCAAACGCCCCCGCTCGGGATCGCTTCCGCCAATATTCATTGCCAGCTCGAAGCGCGCTTCTTTCACTCGCGCAGGCAGCTCGAGATATTTCTCGAACGCCACCTTTTTTGAAAGATCGGGAAACTGGCCGTCCACTTCGATCGCTCCGCCCCAATACCATTGGCCGATGGTGGTCAATTTGAAGCGCGCGGGCGCCGCCTGCGGCTGGATCAATTCTGTGTCAACCAGCGGAAAAAATGTTCGCCACGGAACGCGGAGCTGGGGCAACTGGCAATCACGCGCCCCAGCATTCAGGCCGATTGTCCAGAACTCGTGGTGATACGATTGGCCCATTTCCATTTTCGTCATCCAATAAAAAATTTCGCTGGGATCGAGATCGCAAAAAATTCGACGCTCAAACTGCAAAAGCAGCGGTGGATGAATGGAGTAACTGAGATTCAGGAGCGCGTTTGGGCCAGCCAGCCGTGCGCGCAGATCGCCTTCGCTGATGCCCAGGCAGCGCATCCCACCCAATTCGTGTGCGTCACTGGCTCGCGCTTGATAAAGCAAACAATAGTTCTGGGCGAGTCCGTGGCTTCGAAGCTGGTGTTTAAAACTGCGGATCGCTTTTCTGTCCGCGATCTCATTGCCGGTTCCGGGAAAAATTTCCAGCCAGATCGCATCGAGCTTTAGGCGTTTCAATCCAAGCATCCATTGCAATGGAACGGAAAATACTCCCCCACCCTCGCGATATTTCGCCGCAAATCCGCAGCCCAGAAAAGTCGTCACGTGCGCAGAATGCCGCGACTTGTACTTCACTCAAGCGCGGAAGTTCCGCTCAAACTAAAAAATGCGTCCGTGTGGCAAATGGGCCTTGCCGGTGAAGACGTGCGGTTTCTTCGGCAAATCTTCGCACAGTCCCGCATTGGGCACTGGAATAATCGAGCCCAAGAATTGCGGTTGAACTCGGGCCTTCAGTTCCTGCTCCAAGTCGTAAGCGAATCCGATCAACTGCGGTTCGTGCAGAAAAGTGCTGTACACCAGCATTCCGGCCGGCCTGCCTGACGCCCGCACACCGACCGGCATCGAAAAGTTGGGATAGCCGGCCACCGCCGGCCCGGTGGAATTGGTCAAATGCGGCGCGACAATCGCGTCGAGATTATCGGCGGCAAGGGCATTGTCGATTCCAGCGCGGGCGGTGTTCCGAGCGTGTGTTCGCGCCGCGAGATAAACAGGATCGGTGAGATCTCCGCTGGTCGCTTCTGCCGCCTCGAAAACTTCCTGCCCGTAATAAACCAGCTCTTCCGGGCAATGCGCAATGTTAAACGCAATCAAATCGGCTAACGTGTGCATGTTGCTATGCGTGAGTGTGGCAAGGTATTCCGCGATCTGCACTTTGAATTCGAAAAGCAGCGCGGTGAATTCATCGTCCGCGTAGGCAAACACATCGCCAGTGTCGGTATCGACAATCTCCGCGCCGAGGCTCTGCATCACATCCAAGGCATGCTCGGCGAACGCCACGGTCTCTTCGTCGCCCGGAATGCCGCTGCCGTAGTAGCTGTAATCGAAATAACGGACATCGCGTCCAATCCGTGCGCCATCGAGCGCGCCCCGTTGCAAAAATTGCGTGTAATTATTCGGCAGGGTGTGTCCGATTGCTTCGCCGAAAGGCGATTGCAGCCCACCGAGAAGAATAGCGACGTCGGTCACGCTACGTCCCATCGGGCCGGCGGTATCTTGCTGATGACAGATGGGGATAATCCCGTCCTGAGAAACGAGACCGAGCGTTGGCTTCAATCCGAAAATGTTCTCAACCGCAGACGGACCGGTGATTGATCCGTCTGTTTCTGTGCCGACGGCGACCGAGCACAGATTGGCGGCCGCGCCAGCGCCTGAGCCGGAGCTCGATCCCCACGACGTGTAACTCAAGTCGTACGCGTTGATTGTATTTCCTCCCCGTGCGCTCCAGCCGACAGCGAGAGGAAAGACATTAATATTGCCACGAAAGTTCGCCCACTCCCCGAGATTCGCTTTGCCGAGAATAATCGCGCCAGCTGCGCGCAACCGATTTATGATCACGGCGTCGCCAGGGACTCGACTGTTGACGAGCGCGAGCGATCCCGCTGTCGTCTGCATATTGTCATCAGTGGCGATGTTGTCCTTAACGAGAATTGGGATGCCGTGCAAGGGCCCGCGCAGTTGTCCTTTGCGTCGCTCGTTATCGAGATGGGCCGCGATAGAAACCGCGTTCGGATTTGTTTCGATAACGGCATGCAGAAGTGGATTTAGCGAAGCGATCCGGTCGAGATAACCCTTTACCAGGTCTTTGCTGCTCAACGCGCCTGAGGCCATCAGCGCCTGAAGGTCGGGAATGCTTGCTTCGACAAATGAGCCTGAAGTTTTTTTCGCGAATGCCGAAGCCGGCCGCAACAGAGAAGCCAGCCCGCCCGTTAGTACGGCTGCGCTGCTGGCAGCGGTGGTAGCGAGAAATGCTCGCCGAGTTAAATGAGAATTCGATTCGTTTGTCCCGTCGCAATTTTCAGTGTCGTTCGTTTTCATAGATATTTCCTCGCGAACGAATCCCGTCCGCGATTTCGACGCGGGAAGAGGCCCGGCGTTGGGACGAGATGCCTGACGAACTTGACGCAACTCAAATCCTGCCAAGCATCAGCATTCTCGTCAAGCGCCGTTGCGAGTTTTTTGCGCCGGCTAAACCGTTTTCGGCAGCAAGCGCGAAAGCAGCGGATGGCGGAGCGCATCATCCGCTAATTACCAACCCTGAACGCCCGTAGCTCGACTGGATAGAGCATCTGACTACGGATCAGAAGGTTTGAGGTTCGAATCCTCATGGGCGCGCCTTTTTCGCGCCCATTCTTTTCAGGGTAGCGTCTTAATCCGATTTCTATAGCGGCGGTCTCTCACGGCCAGACAGGCCACCGGCCTGTCTTCCGCGCGATACAAGGCCTGAACCGCGCGACGTTTGGAATAAGCCTTATTGGAAAATCTAGTTGTCAATATTCTTACGCTCCAGCCGTGAATAGAAACAACGATCTTCTCGTTCTCCCATCCTGGGTATGAGAGACGGCCTCACCCTACTTTCGGGAGCAAACGCGAAATCAGAACCAATAGCGAGACGACAACAATTCCAAGCGCTCCCCAAAAAATGTAGCGAGCAGAGCCAGTCAACATTTCCGTTACCCGTTCCGATTTGAGAGTTTCTTGCGGACCAAGCGCAGCCGCCGTTCGTTCGGAACGTAATAATTGCGCAGCCATTAGCTTCGCATCATATCGTGGTGTGGCGGCTTCATCGTTTCCATAGTAAAGCGCAATGGGTTGCGATCCGGCTGATGCAAAAATGACGCGCGTGACGGGATAGTATCCTCGAAATTCATGCAACTCGATTGGGGGATTATCTCCGTTATCGGCGTCTATCAGGATCGTGTCGCTTCTGGGCGGACGTTCGAAGGGCGCGGCTAGATGCCTTGCGGGTTGATTGGGGACTCGACGCCACGTTGCCTGTGCCAGCTCCCCCGGATATTCATTGCCCCGTTCATCCGTCAATTCTTCCCAAATGTGAAACGTCCGCTCAAATAACGGGGAATCTGAAGTGCAAGTAATGCGCGTGATCGGTATCGCCGCCTGCGGCAATTTCAATTGCCAGCGCGAAATTGTCGGATATTCGCGATTGTTCGCGCTCACGGCGGTGAGATTGACGGTGCGGCTGATCGAGGTGCGCTCAATCAAATATGGCAGCTGGACACTTTCGCTAACGATTCGAAGATCGCCAAGATCCGGCTTCGTGCGCGCCAAAACATCGGGATCCAGTTCGAGCTGTTGCGTCCCCGCCTTCGCGATTTGAACTGGCTTGCGGAATTTCCACGGCGCGATGTCTATCTTTGCGCCGGTGACAAAGCCTTGTGGCAAATTCGCCGCCACATCGTAACCGGGATTCAACACCGGCGTACTCACGCGTCCTTCCGCGGCGCCAGCGCGGCGCAATTGATCACCCAGTTGACTAAGATCGTAGCGAGGCGGATCGCACTGGCTGTTTCCGGAAAGCAAACTGTAGGAACCTGCCCCGCGCGCGAAAAAGAGAAGGCGCGTCATCCGTCGCTCAGCGCGAACCTCGGAAACGATAAGCGGCGGGCTGTCGCCGTTATCGATCAACAAGACCAGCTCGCGCCCGTAAACTTGTTTTTCAATTGGAATGTCGAGGCGCGCTTCGATTTTTCCGTTCAGGTCAACGCGATATAAAACTGCGCTACTCAAAGTTTGTTCGTGCAATTTCTCTTCCGATAATTCTGGCGTCGCTACTGTGACTGCTCTGGTGAATACCGGTTCGGATGTTCCGATTCGAATTGACGCAATCCGCAGATTCGCCGCGCCGAGATCGAGCCCGAGCCGCGTTGTCCCGGGATTTTCATCGCGCGATTTGATCATGATTGAAACGGGCTCCGTCGGAGCTGGCGAACCGGCGATGATCAATCGGGCGCCAGTCCAAGGTAGAGGCGGCGTGCGATTATCATCAACGAGAACGCGCAGGAACTGCCATTTGCCTTCCGGAAATTGGACGCGCAACCGCGCTGCGCCGTTGCTTATAGTAAAAACCGGATCGCCTGAGGTCAGCGTTCGCCAGTTTTTTTGATCATTTGATCCTTCCACTTGCACTGACTTGATGAAGCTCGTTCCGGTGGGCGTTTCGAGCGTGATACCAGCAATGGCCAAGTCTGTGCCAGTTGCGATAAGCAACCGCGTTTCGACGGAAATGATTTCGGCGTGAAAATCTTTCGGTCGCACAGTTGATTCCGCACGCGGCATCGGTTGATCGATTAGAAACGGAACTTCCTTTTCGTTAGGGTCGACAATTCGCAGGTCGCTGAGATCGGGCCGCGCGATGTTGCCTGTTTCCGCCGAAAGATTCACCTGCACCAGTCCAGCCGCCGGCACCTCGATCGTCTGACGAAATTGCCATTGGTTCGGCATCAACGCGTAAACCGCCCCGCTCGAAAAAATGATCAGCAATGAAATGGCGCCGCGATTCATTGCGTCTCAGACTTCTCGGTTTGACCGAGAAAACGTTGATACAAAAATGAGGCCGAAATTGCGATGATGGCGACGATGATGAGCGCGGCGATGCGGTAAAGTTGCTGAAGTTGCGACAGATCGTAAAAAAAGAGCTTCAAGAGGACGAAGCCCAGTAAACCAAGACTGGCATAGCGCGCGGCCTTATTGCGTCTGCGAATCCCTACTATTAGCAGCAGCAGTGCGAAGAGTGCCCAGGCGATGCTGTAGCTCATGTCGCGGGCGAAATTCCCGCTGAAGTGAAACGTGAGCTCGTAGATGCCCGGTTTGGTGAAGTAATCCGCAATCTCGATATTTAATAAAACGAAGGCGAGGATTGTTCCGAGAGAGTTGAGGAGTGGCGGCGCGTTTTTGTTCAGCACCAGATTACGCGGCGGCGCCAGCAATCTGGCCGCGACAAACAAGGAGATGGCAACGATCCCGTAGGTGTAAAGATACCAGTTGAAGATCGGCGTTGCCGCTCGCGGGTGATAGGCAAGCACAGCAGGATTACAAACCAGCCGCGCAAATGAAATCAGCAGGAGCGCGATTCCCGCGATGCGCAGACCCGGATGCGGCACGCGATGAAACAGCCAGCACAATGCCGCGCCTTCCAGCGCCCAACCAAGCGTGATCCATTGCCGATCGAATTGGATCGGAAAAATCAAAGTGATGAAGAACAAAGCCGCCCCACCAAAAAGCGCGAGTTGGGCATTGCGCGCTGGACTCTCTTTCGGAGTGAGTCGCAGCAGCGACACGAGTCCGAGCAGCGAAGGAATGGCAAACGCGGCCGGCACCAAACCTAGCACGCCGCTTTGCGGATGCGTCGTGCGAACAACGTTGTAAACGAGAAAGAAATGAAACGGCGCAGCTAGCGCCGCGCTCGCCCAGATAGTGCTCTTGCGAGCGAACTGACGATGAAAAACAAATGGGAAAATGGTGAAAACGGCGGTGAACCCCAGGTACCAAAGAATCGGAATGCCGGCATGTTCCTTTTTGAAATGAGTAAAGTGCCAGGCGTGCTCGAGCAGGATGGTGGAACCGAGCGCGACACAGGCGAGCAGGTCGAGCGAAAATATTTTGGTGAGGCCTAGCAGCAACGCCACCAGAAGAAGCGCGAGCCCGAAGACTGGTGACGGATTTGCCAGGGGCAATCGCAGCGTTGCCATGACCAACAGAAGAAATGGAAGGGTCGCGGCGAGAGCGGGAAGCTGAATGGCGAAGTTCGGAGGAGCGGCAAATTCACCGAAAATATTTCCAGGTTCTCCCGGCTTCTCTGTTTGCAGAAGTCGTCGCGATACCCACGCCGCAGTCGCGACAAAGAAAATTGAAAACCCAGCGAGCAGGAAAAGTGATGATGAGAAAC
>QHRJ01000253.1 GCA_003220075.1 Verrucomicrobiota bacterium | reverse complement strand
CGGCGTTGCGTAATCGCTCCAAATTTTGCCGGCCCATTTTTTGGGTGCCTTGCGCATCGAGAATGGCGTTCACGTTTACTCCGGCCTGGGCGCGCTCGGCCAGCGCCTCGGTAAACTGATGTGCGATTTCCCCGTCCCAAAATGTGTAAGTCTCGAAGTTAATTGAATACTTGGCCGATTGAATTGCGCCGAGCATAGCCGGGAAAATCTGATTTCCGTTAACCAGAGTGGTGACGTTGTTGCCCGGAATAAAATTTGGTCCGAGCAGTGATCCGGCAGCCTGTCGAAACTCGGGCGAATGCGTCGAATAAAGCGGCACGATTTCCTGGCGCGGTTGTTTGCCCATCTTGAGAGCACAGCCGTCGAAGAGCAAAAATCCGCCAGCGGTCGCAAGCGCAAAAATTCGCCCCCACGAATTATTTAGGTTCATTCGTGCGATGCTTGTAGCTAACTTCGTTCCCAAGACGGACTTCGGCAGCGGGACTGAAGATCACTTGACTTCATTTTCCCGGTGTTCCCGGAGTGCGTTGCTCAACCAGGCATTGAGCGGCATCTCCTTGCCATCGCGGGAACGGACGAGATAAGGCTGACCGGTAAGCAAGCTCTTAGTCGCGGCCAGCCGGATAAAATCCTCCGGCGTTTTGATCTGCCCTTTGAAATGTTCGTATTTAGCGCGGACATGCGCAACGGCCTGCTGGGGCTTGTGGGTTTGGCCGTTGCGAATGAAAGTGGCGTCGGCGGTCTCGATTCGATGAAGGAGAAAGGCGATCGTTTGCTCGAGCGATTCAGCAGCGCGAGCCGGGACCGCGCTGCAAATCGCTAACAAAACAAAGACGCGAACCAACCAACGCCGCACGCTTCTGAATCGTGCCCCAAAGCGAAGCTGCGCGCCCGGGGTGACTCGAACACCCGACCGACGGATTAGAAATCCGTTGCTCTATCCGGCTGAGCTACGGGCGCAAACTGCTGTGGTACTGTCGGTTATCTGTCGCGAGCTCTCATCGTAAATCTTGTGCATTGACAACCTTTGACAAGGTTCATCTGCATTTGCGACCATGAGCAGCGCAAAACTCGCAGTTCGTCCATATCGGCATGCCAGACACATCGTTACTATCTCGACCTCCGACCGTTTGGCAAAGGCCGCAGATTCTTCCGCACGCGGGCTGAGGCGGAAGGCGAGCGGTTAAGGCAACACATATTGCATCAACGCACCGGCGAGCGGCTGTCGGTCTCCCGCAGTGCGAACTGTCAGACTTCATGGACGCGAAGAGAGGCTTGCTGAGTATGACAAGACGATCACGAATGCGACGGAGTTCTACATCGGTCACCTGGAGCGAGTGCGCCGCTGCAAAATCACAATTGCAGGGCGCGCTGTCGAACTGCTCGACGCGAAGCGCAAGATGGCCGATCTCAGGTTTACCTGAATGATTTACGCAACCGGTTCGCAATTTTCTGCCGCGACTTTGGTGCTCAACCGGTCGCGGCTGTTTTCTCGCGTGAAATTTCAACCTGGCTGCGCAGCTTGAATGCTCACCGAAAACACTCGCCAACTTCCGGCAAAATACAACGTGTTGTTTGGTTATGCGGCAGATGAGGGGATGATCGACAACAATCCAGTGCTGCGCGTAAACAAGCCAAAGCTCGTTGACAAAGCGCCGGAGATTTTCTCAGTTGATGAACTAACGCACTATTGAACGCAGCGAGCACCGTTGCACCTGACATTCTGCCGATGCTCGTGCTTGGAGCATTCTGCGGTTTTCGTGAATCCAAGATCAAACGGCTCGATTGGCAAGACATTGATCTGCGTCGCGGCTTCGTTCAGGTGCAAGCGGCTAAGAGCGAAACAGCAAAGCGCCGCATTGTTCGGATTCAACCGAACCTTGCCCAATGCCTCGCGCCATACAGCGCGCTAAACGGAGCTGTCGTGCCAGTGAACGCCCGCAAGAAACTCGATCGCGTTCGGAAGGCATCCCGGCTCCTACGGTGGTCAAAGAATGGCTTGCATCATTCGTTCGCGTCGTATCGGCTGGCGGCAGCAAACGACGCTGCCACAGTCGCGGCAGAGCTAGGACACAGCACGTCGCAAATGCTCTATTCGACTTATCGCGAGGTGGTGTTGCCGGAGGAAGCCGAACGGTAATGGAGCATCGTGCCCGTTTCTCGAGGAACGTTATCGAGTTTAGTGCAACCCGATGAAGTGGCAGCTTTTCCACTTCTTCAAACAGCCAGACGGTTTATCTCGCAACGACTCTGTCGAGATGACTGCCGGCTTCGATTATGAACAGGCCTTAGAAATCGAGACTGTGGTGGAATTAGTCTGTTCGCTTACACCAGCGGAAATGCCTGGATGCTTGATCGCGCTCTTAAGGTTCCCCTCACGTTTTACCTCTTTGCGGTTCGGCAACGATGCGAGCGATGTATCTCATAAGTTTCGGACCAATCGGCAGCAAAAGCTTGTCAGCGATAACTTCCCAGTACTTTAGACTCGACATTTCGGAAGCGATTTGAGAGGTATCACAGCACACACCGTCAACCAAGAGTTAAAAGACCGCTATTGGAGCTTGTTCGCCGCGATGTCATTCTGCAATGCGACGCCGATAGTTTGGTGCAATTAACCGATGACTTTTCGCGATTTTGATGCGTCAAAAGAAATGAAAGGCTTACTCAGCCTACCGCGTCCTCCGCCGATCAACTCGCGTTCTCAGCTTGACGCGCGCGGGCAGCCTGGTTTGC
>QHRJ01000152.1 GCA_003220075.1 Verrucomicrobiota bacterium | reverse complement strand
ATACTAATTCAGCCAAGATCTATTCACCGCTGTATCTTTTCAAAGGAACGCGGCCAACCATCACATCACGCCGACGACGGTTGCTTGCTTTACTAGCGTGTCATTTTTACATTCCCCGCGGCTACTTATGAATATTTTGTGAAGCTATAGTTTTTTGCTCAGATTTTGCACGATAATTACACGAAATGTATTGACGGCGCCCTCCTAATTTCGGTGAGATTTCAAGTCTGGTGACTTTCTGGAACTCGCCTCTCATTTATCATTCAGCTAAGAGACATTCCTTGTGCCTAGCAGCGCGAAAAGCTCCTTTCGTCGCACTGAGTTGCTTTGTAGTGGCGCACTTGATTACACTCTCGTCTGCGAGCGCCCAGGACCCTGCTACCCTTGGGCAGTTTTCATCGGTGATGGCTTGGCCATACATGGCGGTTCACGCTCATCTCCTCCCCACCGGCGAGGTGATATGGTGGCCCCAGTTCAGCTACGGCGATAACCCGACGCTGTGGAATCCATCGACGAACACGAATACTGCAACTACGCATGCAGGCGCAAACATTTTCTGTTCAGGTCATGCCTTTCTGGCCAATGGACAGCTCTTCGTAGCCGGTGGACACGTAAACAACTTTGTGGGGCTGCCCAACGCCTACACGTATGACCCCTTGAACGATACGTGGACGCGGCTGCCTGATATGAATAACGGTCGATGGTACCCGACGAGCACTACACTGCCGAACGGAGACATGCTCATTATCAGTGGTTGGATCGATACGACGCAGGGTGTCAATGTCGAACCTCAGGTATGGCAGACCGCAACGGTCTCCTGGCGCAACCTAAGCGCAGCGCATCTGGCCCTGAAATTCTATCCGTTTATGCACGTTGCGCCTAACGGCAAAGTTTTCTGTGCCGGGCCGAGCCAAATTACGCGATACCTTGATGTTACTGGCACCGGTGCTTGGACCACGGTAGCGAATAGCAACTACGGGACTCGTAATTGGGGATCAACAGTGATGTACGACGAGGGCAAGGTTCTGATGATGGGAGGAAGCCCGTGCGGTTTTTACGCTACTAATTGCACGACTTATCCAACGGCGACTGCAGAGATCATCGACCTAAAAAGTCCGAATCTCGCTTGGAGCTACACTGGATCGATGGTCATGGGGGGACGCAAACTCCACAACGCTACTTTACTCGCAGACGGTAAAGTCCTGGTAACTGGTGGCATCAGAGGGACCGAGGATCCGAACACTAGGCCGAGCAATCCCGCGTACGAATCCGAAATGTGGGATCCAGCTACCGGTACGTGGACAACGATGGCGAGCCTCAGTAAGACTCGAAGTTATCACTCGATCGCGCTGCTGCTACCAGATGGTCGGGTCTTGTCGGCAGGCGGCACCTTTGGAGGAACCTCCGCAGAAATATATTCGCCTCCATATCTATTCCGTGGGGCGCGTCCAACTATCACGTCGGCGCCGACAAGCATAGGTTATGGGCAGTCATTTTTCGTGCGTACACCGAACGCGACAAGCATTACAAAGGTGACACTGATCGCGCTAGGCTCGGTCACACATGGGTTCAATATGGGCCAGCGCATCTGCCGGCCCCTGTTCTCGCAAGCTATAGGCGGCCTCAACGTGACGGCGCCTTCAAACCCCAACACCACTCCGCCGGGCTACTACATGCTATTCATCCTGAATTCAAATGGCGTTCCTTCAGTGGCAAATATTGTCCAAATTAATGGTACTACACCTAGTCCGACCCCCACACCCACCCCGACGCCTACCCCAACTCCGACGCCAACTCCTACCCCGACGCCAACGCCAACACCGACACGGACAGCCACTCCTGTAGCGCCAAGTAATCTCACCGGCACTGCTGCATCTGCGTCCAGTATTAGCTTATCGTGGACAGATAGTTCGAGTAATGAAACAGGTTTTACGATCCAGCGCTCTACAGATGGGAGGTCGTTTGGCGACGTTGCCACTGTCGGTGCAAACGTTACCACCTTTTCCGATACTGGGCTTGTAACATCTACGACGTACTCCTACAGGGTATCGGCATTCAACTCAGGAGGCAGCTCTGCCTATTCGAATACCGCAACGGTGGCAGTGGTCGTGCCAGCCGCACCGACGGATCTTACCGCCATGGTCAGGAAAAAAGGTCACGTCACGCTCAATTGGAAGGATAATGCTGACAACGAAACCGGTTTCCAAGTTGAACGGTCGACTAACGGAACTGTTTTCACGGTCATCGCAACGACCGCCGTAAACACAACGAAATACAAGGACGCCAAGGCGAAAGCAGGACAAACCTACTACCGAGTAGCCGCCAAAAATAATGTGGGTTTATCCAATTATAGCAACATTGTGACTACTCCATGAATTGTTACGAATTATGAAACCTCGGCCGTTAACGATTAGAGCGTGGCACTATTCTGTTGGCACAGTCATGTTCGTTGCCGCCAGCTTGATTGTTCCATGCAAGGGAGTCGGGCAGACGCGGCAATATGTCGTGACTGAGCTCTCACGTGACGACGCACCGGGGGTACCCTGTAAGCTTAACAACCTTGGGGAAATGGCTGGTCGGGCGGGCAGTGGGCTCAACGGAGAATTAAGAGCTACGGTCTGGAACCGGTCCAATTTCAAGGCGAAACATATCGGCGCTTTGTTGGGTGGTGATTATAGCTCTGCCTCCGATGTTAATGACGTGGGAGAAGTCGTTGGAGTATCCAATACCGGGAGTGCAATAGTTCCCTTCCTGTGGACGGGGAAAGGGGGTCCAAGTAGAATTCCTCTTCTACCTGGTGACAGTTGTGGTCAGGCAATTGCGATAAATAAGAGCGGGCATGTTGTCGGGTATTCGTCCGGTAGCGAGGGCACGAGGGCGTTCTTATGGGGACGTAAACTGGGAGTGCTCGAGTTAGGCATTCTCCCTGGAGGCAGCTATAGTACAGCTCGCGACGTAAACGACGCTAACGAAATTGTGGGTACATCCGGCAGTTCTAATGGTGAGCGGGCCGTGCTCTGGACAAAAGCAGGAGATGTCTGCGATCTAGGAACATTACCCGCTGATTGGGCAAGTGAAGCTGTCGCGATCAACAATAGGGGAGAGGTCGTAGGTTGCTCAAAAGGACCTCGTGGGACACGTGCGTTTATATGGAGCAAAGAAGGCGGAATGCAGGAGCTGGGGATTCTTCCGGGCGGAGACTCGAGCAGAGCCATGGACATAAACGACTCCGGCGAAGTGGTAGGGAGCTCAGCGAGCGGCACAGCCGAGCTGGCGTTTATCTGGACGAAACAAGGGGGTATTGCAGATCTAAATAGTCCAGCGTCAGCTGCTCTCGGTTTTGTATTTATCGAAGCACATGCGATCAATGCCCGCGGTCAAATCATTGTGATGGGCCGAAGCGCCCACGACTCGATGATGAATAGCGCGATGTCCTCTGAACACAATGAGGTTTGCGCGCCTGCGCCTCCGTCGAGCTTTTTGCTTACTCCTGCTAAGACACCCTGAGTCTACACCCATCCACTCAGTTCTTCACGTCGACATACTTCATAAGAGCGGATACGCTCTGAACTCCCTACACGTCTGAACTTCCACTGACCGTGGTAACTCCTATTGAAGGGCACCGACCGGAGCTTTGCCATCGCAATTGACGAGCCATTCGTCACAAGTATCGCGCGCGTGCGTGCGAGTAAAAAAAATTGGGTCTAAGCGATTTAAACGGCAATTGGGGGCTTAGTTCCCCATCTGGGCGCCATGGGCAGGGCCGTCTAAAACTGAATTTTCAATCCACTAAATCCAGCGCGCGGATGTCGGCGACTATCGCCTTAAACTGCTCGAATGTGGGACGTCAGCCGGATAGGTCTGCTGCACTTGCGATACTTGAGCCCGGCGGCCGGGTTTCTCGGCAATGATCCTGTCCTTGACCGCCATTTCGAGCGCGGTGCGGACCACGCTCAAGGCAGCGTTGTAGTAGCTGGGGCTTTGCGACCCATAATGCTGGGAGAGCCACGCGGTCACCTGCGAGGGCGCGATGGTGCGCAACGGAAGAGAATCGCAGCCGAACCACGTCTGCCGTGGTTTTGCCGCTACCGCCCGCTTCTTCTCCAGGGTTGACGCAGCGCCGGTCAGCGTTGCTTTGTAAGCGTCCAACGTTTTGCCTAGACTGGTCTTGCCTTTGGTGGTGTCGGTGCGCTCGAAACCGTTGCGGAAATCCGCCAGTTTGCGGCGCGCCAGCTTGTAGTCGCTCGTGCCGAGCGCGCGCCGATAGAGCTTGCCGGCGAAGCGCACTCGTGCAAAGTAAGGCCCGGTTGGTTGGTAATGGTTGGTAATAGTAGAGAGCTACTCCAAACCGCTTCCAGATAGTGTTTTTCATGTGTCAGGTAGTCTTGGAGTATTACAAAACGGTGACAATCACGAATTCGGGGGTGACGAAAATAGGTTGTAACACTCTGATTCACAACAGTTATTCCAGCGTAGCTCAGTGGTAGAGCGGTCGGCTGTTAACCGATTGGTCGTAGGTTCGAATCCTACCGCTGGAGCCAAGAGGACCCGCTCGCAGTTTCCCTCTTACCTTTGTCTTGTGGCTACGCAGCCTGACGAAACACTCGAGCGAATGTCTTCGACCGAGCTGAGACACCTGTAGCCGTTGCAACAGCATAGGAGGGGCGATGTTTCGAGATAACCGTATTTAGGTCGCTTTCGATAAATCTGCCGGCGAGGCCCGCCGACCCATTGGCTGGATTGGCTGGTGGAATGCCTTAAGTGCATTCTTTTCAATGCTTTAACTTGGATAACCGGCTGCAGCAAAGCCTCAAAAAAAGCCTATCTGGAATGGCAGCCGCGGCATCAGTTATGCTTTTATAGGTATCATGTTTTTCATTATCATCAGCGGTGCTCTCACCCTCAGCTCTGCTGTGACATTGGCATTCATGGCCCTCAGAGGGCCAGAGGCTTACGAAACCAAGCACGGCTTGCAAGTGATTCGCCGAATTTCAAAGAAGCGTTCGACCGGCAGGTTATCCGGTACCTTGGCGCAAGCACGCTAGGCTGCCAGGTTCGAAGCCAAGCCTAGAGATCCAAGGCAGCTTGGGCAAACGCCTGTTTCCTAATGTAACGAGGAAACCGCCGATGCCCGCGGTTGGATCAAAGTTTCCTTGGACACTTCCATTTGCAGGGAACGCCCCAGAAATTCCAATAGCACGCGGACGCGTTCCGAAGGGGGCAGCAACTGAGTAACGAGAACTTCCAGCCCTTGCAACGGCCCATGCGCAATTTGCACCTCCTGGCCGACCTTGATCTCCGGATCGAGCGTGACCAATTCGTCGGCTTCCATCCTTTGCCGCAGGGCGTCAATGATCGTTGAATCAATTGTTGCCAGCCGATCTCCGAACCGGACGAGACCGCGGACACCGGGGGCATGCTCAACGCGGCGTCGTTCAGTGGCGTAATCGAACTGCGCAAAAAAATAGCCCGGAAACATTGCCTCCACGAACCAAACCGCGCCTCTCCTGGTTAATTTGCGCATGCGCAACCGTGGAGCGAAACAGGTAATCTGGAATTGTTTCCGCAGGCCAATAGCGGCGAGGTGCTCGCGCTTGGTCTGGGCTCGCAGGCAAAACCAAAATGGCCGATCGGTTGGAAGAATTTGCAGTTGAGACTTCGACATTCGCGCGCCTGTTTCTTTCAATCCCTACTAGGGAGCGCGAATTTTTCAACTCCAGCTCTGTCCTGGCATTCAGCCAAGCTAGATTCGGCCGCAGTGCCGGCCGCTATGGCAGCTTGTAAACTTCAACCAGACCTATCCCTGTCCCACCGCCATTGCCCGAAAGAATAGCGGTGTAGCGTCCGGCAGCGACTGTTGCAAGGATCGCCGCCTCCAAATCATTCGGCGGCGCCAGTCCGGTTGCCTGAATTGCCACTTGCTGGCTATCTTTCCAATTATTGTTGCCTCGGACAATATTCCCGTTGCTATCCACCAGACGCAATGCGGGGTCAGCCAGAACATTTGGCACATTAAATGGCGGCTGGCCCAGGGTTGGTCCCAGCCCGCGCACCACCACTTGAGTACTGCCGTTACCTCCCGTGGTAATAAAGCCGCCAATCATCACGTTATCACCAGTGCCAACAAAACCTCGAGTTGAGACATTTGTGAGCTCGGCAAAGGCGCCGGTAGTTATATCGTACACTTCCACTAGCCCGATACCGGTAGTCCCATTTTTGCCGGCCAGGATGGCGGTATAATTGCCCGGTTGCACAGCGATGCGGATAGCCGACTCCAGATCGTTGGGCGGCGCAAGCCCCGTGGCCTGAATGCCGGCTTGTTGCGTCTCTTTCCAATTATCGTTAGAGAAAATCCCCTTGGTGGAATCGTGCAAGCTGAGAGTGGGATCGGCCAGAACATTTGGCACATTAAATGGCGGCTGGCCCAGGGTTGGACCCAGGCCGCGCACTACTACTTGTTTCAAGTCCGTTCCGGTAAGGATGAATCCGGCGATGGTAACGCCTTGGCCGGTTTGGACGGAGGCGCGGGTCGAGATGTTTGTTAGCTGGGCTGTGGGTGGCTCGAAGGCTAGGCCACCAACCGCAGGTGGTGACGCAAAAAGGCTCTGAGTTCCCGCGGGTGTAATTTTTACAATATCACATGTGGGGCACTCACCAACGAACAAATTCCCATCGCGATCGAAAACGAGTGATTGAGGAGCATTTAGTCCTGCTTTAAAGGTAGTTTTCGTTCCGTTAGGAGCAAATTTGAATACTGAGCCGGTCCCTGAGTCTGCCTCGTAAAGGTTACCAAAGCCATCAAACGCAAGGCCTTTCGGCAGAAAGAGACCGCTCGGGATAAAGGTGCTCATCGCCCCAGCCGGCGTAAACTTTACGATCGAGCCGCTCCCGGATAGCCCGCTGCCTCTTCGCGTCACGAAAAGATTGCCGTCGCTCGCGAAAGCCAAAGCAACCAAGTCATTTATCCCAGGACCGGCAAAGGTCGTTCGCGCGCCGGACGGAGTATATTTGAAGATTGAGCCGGTAGTCCCATCGATTGCGAAAAGATTACCGGCCGCGTCGAACGCCAGGTCGCCCGGATTGATGCCTGTGGCAAAATCGGTAATTGTGCTCCCGTTGGGCGGGATCTTCGAAATAGCGCTGTGGGCTGGGTTGGAGGCAAATAGATTCCCCTTACTGTCGAAAGCCAGCCAATCAGGTTGAAAAGTCGCTGAATCAGAAACAAAAACCGTCTGAGTTCCCGCGGTATTAAACTTGTAGATCTTTTGATCACTGAGGCCACCATCATATAGGTCGCCAGGCGCAGCTTGAGCCGAATAGCAAGCGGCCGCCGTGAACAGCGAAAACGCGAGCAATGTTTTAAGTAGGGTCTGTTTCATAAAATACGTGAGAACTCCGACGGAACATAAACAAGGATTATTCGGAAATCGAGATTATTTTACTTTAAAGTAGCAAAATCTCTGAAGTAAAATCGTTTGAGCAAGTGGGCGATTACTGTTTGTTATTCTGTACTAAATTCGCAGCGAAACGGCTTCTTGGCTGGCCGAACAAAATATTGGGAAGCTTGGATCGGGAAGAACAAGCGCGCTAGTTGAGGCGAGAATTTAATCCGAAAAGACAAACCCGAGCAGGGTTTTCGGCCCTGCCCGGGTCTTGATATTCGAAAGGTTGTTTAAACTTTCCCGAACTTCGCGCGAAACGCTGCAAGTCCCATCAGGCCTGCGCCGAGCAGAGCCAAGGTCATCCCGCTATCAGGAACGGCTCCGCCTTCGGTATTCGCAGAGAAGGAGAAGGTGTCATGAGGATGGCCACCCGCGTTCTGCGACGTAAATGCCCACACACCCGGCGTGGCATCAAATCCTGCCGGGCCCGTGATGATTCCCGTTCCACTGACCGAGAGAAAGTTCGCGCTGCGCGATACCACCGTTGAAGAAAGAAGATTGAAGGTGAATCCATTCACACTCCATAATCCGTTGGTGATCGTAGAGGGATCGAAGGTGTAGGAAGCCATCACTACAGGGGTGCCAACAGCGAAGCCGGCAAAGGTTCCAGTATTTCCGCCCAACACTAGTACGTCACTGAAGGTAGCGCTACTGGCTGTTGTCAACGAGCTGGTATTGAAGTTGGCGGTGCCCGCGATATTCAACATCCCGGTAATCGGTGTCGCTTGAGCAGAGGAGAGAAGCCCAACGCTGGCCACCGCTGCGACGATTGCTAAGAGAGTTTTAGATAGTTTCATTGTCTGTCCCTTGGTTCCTTTTCTGGGTTCGCTCAAAAACAATAGCATTGCCTATGCCAACGTTCGTGGAGTGATTGCAAGTTGATGATTACTAAGCGCTTGCATTTGAATCTTAATTTTGGCCCATTCGCATATAAGCACTAGAATGTAAATAACTCCGACACGCCGCAATGGACTCGTCATCTAAGTAACTGAAATTGAGCGATCTGTCCATTTCCTTATCGGCATTAAACAATCCGACGTTCTAGGCATGCCTAGGGTCTCTGATCCGCTGCTTTATCCAATTCAACGATAGCGTCTTTCGCCTGCTTCGCGAGGTCGTCTGGAATACCCGCCGCAGCAGCTCGATCGAGGACTTTTCGGGCGTCTGCCTTATGCCCTGATTTAAGATGCGCCATTCCCAACATAAAAAGCGATCTTCCGTCCAGCGTCTTTTTGCCTTCGCTTTCCTGAAACAGTTGCACTGCACGTGCATATTCCTTCCGCTGAAAACACAATGTGCCCAAGGTTTTCGTCAGCGCCGGATCGTCGACCAGAGTGCGACGCGCTTTGCTTGCCAGCTCGTAAGCTTTGCCGGCGTTGGCCGGTTCGTTAGCGTAAATCGAAGCGAGCCGTTTTTGCGCTGGAGCAAAATCAGGCCATTTCTGAAGGATGCTGCGGTAGATCGCGCTGGCTTCTGCGGTATCGCCCTTTTGCAATCGGATGGCCCCTTTTGCCATTAATGCCGGCACGTAATCCGGTTGCGCAGACAACACTTTCGTCACCTCATTCTCAGCGTTACCGGGAATCGCATCGTCCGAATCCAGAGCGGCCATTGATAGGAAAAGTGCTGCTTCCGCCTGCTCAGGAGAGGCTGCCGGGCCATTCGCGACGCGTCGCATCGCTGCCTGCGCCTCGTTGCTTTTACCAGTGCTGTAAGCGGCCCAGGCAAAATCGCGCGTCACTCCCATATCATCAGGCAAGCCACGGCTGCTTTCCTGCAAAAGGCTATAGGCCCACGGGAAATTGCCAGCCTGATAGGCGATATGACCCGCGGTCGCGCTGACGCGTGCGTCCGCGGGAGCCAGTCCGCGCGCTTTCTTGGCATACTCCAGCGCCTT
This sequence comes from Verrucomicrobiota bacterium, assembly GCA_003220075.1. GTDB lineage: Bacteria > Verrucomicrobiota > Verrucomicrobiia > Chthoniobacterales > UBA10450 > AV69. The sequence goes on along the minus strand of QHRJ01000152.1, from coordinate 2,708 downwards.
GGCGTTATTTTTCAGAGGCCCGGCATTCAATTGCGCCAACGACAGCGCCGCTTCTAATAATTTCGGATTGGCTTGGAGTGCCTGCTCGTACGCTTGAGCCGCTTTATCCGCCGTGCCTGCCTTTGCGTAAGCCGCGCCCAGTCGCATCAACGTAACCGGATCGTTCGATTTCTCCTTCGCAAATTTCTCCAGATCGATGGCGGATAAGTCCCCGGTTTGCGAAAGGAGTTGCAGCCGACTTTTCGCTTCGTCCTTGCCAGGAAAATCGCCCGGAACTGAAACTGCCTTTTGCAGCGCGGCACGAGCCTCATCCAATCGGCCCATCATGTAGTTTGCCATCCCAAGATGAAACTGGATTTCGCCTCTATCGGGCGATTTGGAGGCACTTTGCTCTAATAGCTCCGCCGCCTCTTGGTATTTACCTTGACGATACAACACCCAACCAAAAGTATCTTGGACGCTCGGCTCGGCCGGAACCAGCTCATGCGCTTTACGCGCGAGTTCAGCGGCTCGATCGAGATTGGAGAGCTTCTCGCTGTAGATGTAGGCCAGGTTATTTAGCGCTGGAACAAGGTTCGGATTCAAAGCCAGGACCTTTTCGTAACTATCGCGCGCTTTGGCAAAATCACCCATTTGCCCATAGATTATTCCGGAGGTTAAAAGCGCGGGGGAATATTGCGGGTTCTTCGCCAGGACTGTTTCCAGTTCCTTCAACGCTTCCGGCAGCTTGTTGGTTTGAACATAGATAGCGACAAGAAGATTGTAGGGAGCGCCCAGGTTCGGATCTAGTTCGATCGCTTTCTTAAGCGCGGTCTCGGCCGCGGGAAAATTCTTTTCCATCACATAGCTTCTTGCATGAATGTAATAGGCCGGAGCCGACTGCGGCTCTTTTTGCAGAAGTGCATCCGCCCGTTTATGGACAGGGGAAAATGCCTTGGCCTCAAGGTCAAGATCGGTCAATTGATCCATCGCGACCACATTTTGTGGATTAAGTTCGATCGCCTTTTCAAATGCTTTGCGCGATTCATCGTTCTTCTTTTCTCTCTTTAAAATAACTCCCAGAACCAGGTAGGATTGCGAATCTTCCGGCGTTTTCTTTATTTGCTCGCGAATTAGAGAAGCCGCCTCTTCCGAACGGCCCACTGCCTGATAAGCATCGGCCAGAAGCATTCTTATTTGAGTGACATCCGGCCTAAGCTGTAAAGCCGATTCCAATGGTGCGATGACAGATCGCGGGTCGCCACTCCGGAGGCGCAGTTGGGCCAGAAGGACAATCGCTTCCACGTACTTGGGCGCGATCGTAATCGCTTGCTCCAGTTCGTTCATCGCTTGAGTTGTGTTCCTGCCCTGAAGGTAGGCAAGCGCGAGCTGATACTTAATTAGCGGGTTGTTTGCGAATGCTTTGTCAGCGCGCTCAAGTATTTCGGTTCCCTGTTTGATATCGCCTTTACCTAACAGGGCTTGCGCCTGTATCACTCGCCCTTCGATGTTATCGGGATCCCGACTAAAAACATTTTGAAGCAGCGCTGCTACTTCATCGTACTTCTTCTCCGAGTGCGCGAGCTTCGCCTGAAGAACCCATGCTCCGATGAAATCGCGTGCCTGGTTGGTGAGATCTTGAAGGTAACTTTTTGCTTCTTCCTTGTCACCTGTCTGCATCTTGAATTCAACATAAGCCAATCGCTCTCGCGATCGAACGGGACTGAGGTCTGCCGCGGCTTTAAGTTCTTGCCCTGCTCGCGCGTTATCTTTCTTGTTTAACGATAGCTGGGCTAGTCCGATACGCGCCGGCGCGCATTTCGGATCAAGGGACAGTGCGTGATTGAGTGCCGCTTCGGCTTTGGCTAGGTCTCCCTTGCGAATCGCCAGCGCGGCGTTAGCTACTTCAACGTAAGGGTCGTCATGATGCGGGAATTTCTGCAGCTCCTGTTCTGCCGTCTGGTTTTGTTCCACCGTAAGGGCTGTCTCCGCCAGAAGGGCAAGGGCCGGTCCGTTGTCGGGCGATTGCTTCAAAATCTCGGTCGCTTCCTTGAAGGCCTCATTCGGCTGGCCTACTCGGAGATAGACCTGGGCAAGCTTGTAGCGATTGTCCAAATCCTTAGGAGCGAGCTCACGCGCTTTCAAGAGGAACGCCGCTGCCCGCAAGGGCGCACCTTCGTCCGCCCACATTGCCCCGCAACGAGCGTAGGCAACAGCATTTCCTGAATCAACCCTCAAGACCTGTAAATATTCAATCTTGGCTTGGTCATACTCCCCGGCTTTGAAGTAGCGCTCTGCGCGGGCCAGGTAGCGGGACTTCTTTATCTCAGAGGTGCAACTACAGGTAACCAGAACCACGACCAGTATTGCGGTCAAACGGATGATTTGAATTGGAGATTTATACATTTCTTGTTAACTATTTGAGATTAACGCCTATCGCTTACTCGCGCGAGATCCCGAGCCTTTCCATCAACTCATATAAGGTCGGCCTGCTAATTCCCAGCTCCGCCGCCGCCGAACTAATCCGGCCAAGGTTGCGCTTCAACGCACGCTGGACCATTTCCCGCTCCACGTTTTCGCGCGCTTCTTTCAACGTGGTTGAAGATGAAAAACCTATCCCGGTGGATAGCTCAAGGTCCTTCTCGGTAATTCGTCTGCTATCTGCCATGATCACCGCACGCTTGATCCGGTTTTGCAACTCCCGGACATTTCCTGGCCAGGGATGGCGG
>QHRJ01000252.1 GCA_003220075.1 Verrucomicrobiota bacterium | reverse complement strand
TCGGTATCTCAGGTACGGGTGGGACCACCCGGGCTGGCGTTGGCCGCAAATATCGCGACTGCGACCTCGACCACTTCTATGCAGAGCCGTTCCGAGGTAATTACGCGCTCGGGCCTCTTCGCGTGTTATCGGTTCTGGTAAATAGAAGAGGCTGTTCTCTGTTCTTTGTCCTCTGACTTGTGATCTCTGTCCCTGTCCTAGTCTTTTCGTCTTGTCGCCTTAGAGTCTCACTCCGACGCGGTCTTACGGCGGCAAGATATAAACTTCGACCAAGGCGTTGCCAGTGGTGTTGTTTTTCCCGCGCACAATCGCGGTGCTGTTGCCAGGCGGCCGCGTGGCAATAATGGCCGACTCACGCGCATTGGGCGGGGCAAGGCCACTCGCCTGAATCTCCGCCTGTTGCGTGTCCTGCCAGTTATCATTAGAAGCAATGATCGCCCCGTTGGCATCGTGTAACTCCAAGGTCGGGTCGGCCAGCACGTTGGGAACTCCAAACTTGCTCAAGGTTGGTCCCAGCGCCCGCACGATGATCTTCACTAAGCCATTGCCGGAGATAAAGCCTCCGATCATCACATTCTGGCCGGTGCCCACAAACCCGCGTGTGCTGATGTTGGCTAGGGTAGTATCAATCGCCTGGTCCAGATCGTATACTTCCACCAAAGCTACTCCGGTTGTATTATTCTTTCCCCGCACAATCGCGGTGTAGTTGCCCGAAGCTAGATTACTCAGAATGGCCGACTCCAGATCATTGGGCGGCGCCAGGCCGGTCGCGCTAATCGCAGCTTGCTGGGTATCCTTCCAATTGTTGTTAGAAGCTATAAGTGCTCCAGCCCCATTGTGCAGTTCCATGGTCGGATCAGCTAATACTCCAGTGACGCCAAACTGGGTCAAAGTCGGGCCCAGCGCTCGCAACAGCACTTCCTTGTTGCCACTGCCCCCAATAATAAAGCCGCCGATTAAGACACTGTCACCCGTCAGCACCTTCATCCGCGACGAGATGTTGAGCAATTGCCCCCCAATGGCTGCCGAAAATTCCGAGGTGTTATTGTTCGGATCGGTGGCGGTGGCGGTAACCCGTTGATCAGCGCCGATCTGGGGGAAGCTGACATTAAAGGAGGCATCGCCGCTGGCGTTGGTGGTAGCGTTAGTCGAGCGGACAAAAGTGTCACCTTCTCCGAAACCGGTCGGATCGATGGCATCATTGGCAAAGAACTCGATCCGGTACGTGGTATTGGCGGCGCTGTTAAGCTTTCCAGAAATTGTTGTCATCCCGCCGCTGCTCGAAACCGACTCAATGACCGGATAATTCTGCAAATTGTTCGGGCCGGTGTCGCCGTCACCGGCGTCGTTCGGGGTTGGCGTCGCGCTCAGATCATCGGGTCGTCCACCGAGGGTTATGCCGAGGCCGACGTTCGAAAAAATCGAGTTACGAAGGATTGGCCACTGGGTGTTGCCGCTGGCGATGACCACACCGTGAGTACCGTTAAAGGCGATGATGTTTCCCGCGCCGAACGCAGTGCCCCCGATCATGCTGCCATTGCTGGCACCGCCAGCATTGATGATATCAACGCCAGCATTTCCATTCGGAATCGCAACGGTGCCGGTGACATCAGTTCCAATCAGGTTGCCTTGGATTACCGTGCCGGGTGATAGATTGACGGTCATGCCATCGCCGGAAGCGCCAGAAATAAGATTTCCCGCACCGGCAGCAGTCCCGCCAATTTGTGTTCCGGTTGAGCTCCCGATCGTAACTCCGTGAGTTCCACCGCCAAGACCGGACGTTCCAGCCGCATTCGTGCCGATTCGGTTTCCTTGAATGATATTGTTCGGGGCGCTGCTCACGTTGATGCCAGCAAGCGAAAAGGCACCGATGATATTGCCCGCGCCGGTGACAGTACCGCCAATGATGTTGCTGCTGCTGTTTTGCTGGATCAAAATTCCGGTACCACTGGCCAGACCCGCCGTGCCTGCGGCACTTACTCCAATGTAATTTCCCTGCACAATATTATTATTACTAAATTTGAGATCGACGGCGTTGGAGGTGCCGCAAAGAACGTTGCGCGCTGCCGGGGTCGTGCCGCCGATGGCGTTACTGGTACTCGATTCCGTTCCGACCGCGGTGCTGGTTGCCACTGCCGTTGTCCCGGTGGCATCAACTCCGATAAAATTGCCCTCAATAAGGTTGTTGCTGCTGCCGTTCTGAAACCCAACCGAGAGAAAGATGCCGACCTGGTAGTTGTTGATGATCAACCCGCGCACGGTTGAACCTCCGGGCGGACCGAAAGCGAGCCCATTACCTGCAGTAGTGCTACCATCGAGCTGGATGCGCAGTTGCGCATTATCGCCCACCGCCAAAGTATTGGCACTGGCACCAGGCTGCGTGTAACCGTCAATAATTACTGCGTCGGTGATATTGGGTAAGGCAGTAGCCGGCGTTATGGTGTGGACACCTGCGCCCGGGATATTGAAGTCGATGGTATCGAGGCCGGAATGATTGTTGGCGTCCGTGATCGCCTGACGGAGGGAACCCGTCCCCGTATCATTGGTGTTAGTCACGGTGAAGGTGTTGGCGAGAGCACCGGTGCTGAGCGCCAGCACCAGCATGGCTGGGGTAAGGGCAATTTTGAGCCTTATCATAAGCTAGACATTTGAATCACACCGTTGCACGGAAGCGACGGTTACTAATGTCCGCTAGGATCGTGCCAGCCGCCGCCCGCAGGCTGACTTCTCACTTTTCACCTTCTGTTGCCTTGTTTGTTGTCTCGTACCTCGTCGTCTACGGGGACGGCGACGGCGCGGGGGGCGGGCTGTTGCCATAGTGACGCACGCCACGTCCGTCGATCCAATAGCCCTGGCTGGGTGTTTGTTGAGCACTCGTACTCCCGGTCTTGTAGGCGGGCTTATCGAGTGGATTGCGATGCGCCGGGTCCCACATCCAGTCACCGCTTGGCGTAGAGGAAGGACGCGCGGGCGCGTAACGAGGAAGGAACGGCTGGCGCGGCGCGGTCGTCGTCGTCGTCATCGTCTCCCCCGCTGTCGTAGCTGCGGCTGT
>QHRJ01000017.1 GCA_003220075.1 Verrucomicrobiota bacterium | reverse complement strand
GTACGTCAGATGCTACATTGAGCAGAATCCCGTCGTAAAAGGATTGGTTGAAAGCCCAGAGCAATGGAGGGAAGCAGCGCGAGCAGGAGCGATCTTATTACTGAGCCCTGGCCTTATTTGTATGAGGAGGATTAAAGGCTGTCGGGAACCTAAGGTCCCTCCCACATTAGGTAGGCGGCCGCTAGACCATTGGCCTGAATCTTCCGACAATTTCCTGGAGCTGTCCGGTGATTTGACCAAGGGAACAAACTTCCACCGCTTCTAACAACGCAGGAAAACAGTTTTCGCCGCGTTCAACTACCGCGCCCAATTTATCCAGCGCGCGCATTGATTTGTCCGCGTTTTTCTTTTTGAACTCCTTCAGACGCTCGACCTGTAATTTTTGTTTGGCTCGGGGGGTGCGGGCCAACTCGATCTCGGGCATTTCATCCGCGCCGTTACGATAGCGATTTAATCCGACAATCGGCCGCGTGCCGTCATAAATTTGCTGCTCATAACGGTGCGCGGCATTTTGGATCTGACTGCGCTGATAGCGATTCTCCACCGCCGCGAGCACGCCACCGAGTGATTCGATCTCACGAAATTCATCGAGAATCGCTTTCTCAACTGCGCGCTCGACCGCTTTCATTCCGGGCGAGCCGCTCAGCATGTTCATGGTGTGTTTAAAGATTCCAGATTCCTCGAGCAGGATTGCCTGCCCGTGCGCAGCCAAACGAATCCATTCTTCGCTCGGTGTGGTGAACGGTTCGTCGGCGCTGTTTGAATGACACGAGTTGGTGCCGTTCATGTAGGCCAGCATCAATTCCGCCGCGGTGCGGGTGAGATTATTTTTGAATTCGGCAGCGATGAGCGAGCGCCCGCTCGTTTGCGTGTGCAGTTTGAACATTTGCCCGCGCGCGTTCGCGCCAAAGACGTCGCGCATCCCGATCGCCCAGATTTTTCGCGAAACCCGCGAGAGCGCGATGTATTCGACGTCGAGTCCGCAATCGAGGAAGAAAGAAAGCCGCGGTGCGAACTGATCGACTGGCACGCCTCGCGCGCTTAGCATTTCGGCGTAAGCGAAACCATTGGAGAGTGTGTAGGCCGCTTGTTGCACCGGCGTCGATCCCGCTTCACCGATGTGATAACCGCTGATCGAAACCGGATACCAGCGCGGCATGTTCGCCGTTGTCCATTCGATCATATCGCAAAGAAAACGCAGCGACGCTTCCGTCGGAAAAATCGTTTCGTTCTGTGCCTGCACTTCCTTGAAAATGTCGGCCTGAATAGTACCGCGCAGATTCGGCACCACCTTTGCGCCGAAACGACGTTTCGCCGCCGCGATGTACATCGCCATGATGATTGGCGCCGGCCCGCTGATCGTCATGGATGCGGAAAAATTCGGAGCACCAACTTCGAAGCCATCGTAGAGCCGTACCATGTCTTCCACTGTGTCGACCGCGACTCCACCCTCGCCAATCTTGCCGAAGACGCCGTCGGCATCGGAATCGATTCCGTAGAGGGTTGGGCCATCGAAAGCGGTGCTGAGACGTTTCGAGCGCTGATGCGCGCTCAAGAAATGGAAACGCTTGTTCGTGTCCTCGGCCAGCATCAGACCGGAAAACAAACGAGTCGGTTCCTCCTGTAGCGGCGGCCGTGTCGGCCGCTCCGGTTTTTTTGCGCGCGACACGCGCGCTGCTACAGCTTCGCCGTTTTTCTCGAAGCTCTCGATCTCGCGCAATGGCTCGAGATACATCTCGCGATAGGCGCCGTTCAGATACGGGAATTCGCCCGGCAAACCCTCGCCAAAAAGATAGCGCGCGATTTCGCCCGGGTCGTCAATCTCGGGCAAAGCCAGGCGCGGCAAAGGCAATCCTGTCGGCGCTTTTGAAATTGGGATCTCCGCTTTGACCTTGTTCCAGCGCTCGGTCATTGCCCGCGCGAATTTCTCATCACTTCGCGCCCGCTTGACCTGTTCAAGCACGAAACGCCCGTGCTTTTCGACTGCTTCAACGACTGCTCCAAGTTTGCTCATACGTTTTCTTCCGCATTCCTGTCATCCCGAGCGAATACGCCAGTCCAGCTCGGACCGAGGGATCTCTAACCATTAAAAATCAGAGATGTCTGGAGTTCGCTCGACATGACAAAAAATTGCTTATGTATTCTACTTCGTAATTAACTCGAACAATTCATCCACGCCAGGATCACGATGCCGTTTCGCAACCGTGGCCACGATTTCCTGTTTGCGCTTGTTCTGCGTCAATCGCTGTTCGATTTCGGACAACGCGGCTTTGGCCCGCTCCAGATCAGTCTTGTTTACCACCACAATGTCGGCCACATCGAGCATGACAATCTTTTGCAACTGCAAGCGCGCCCCGTAATCCGGATTCATTACCAGAACGGTTTGATCGACCAGTTTATTGCGAAAAGGCAATGCCTCCTGACCGGTACCAACCGTTTCGATGATGACGTAGTCGAATCCGGAATGAGCCAGCAGCGCGAGACAGCTTTCCGTCGCGGGGGAAAGTCCACCGGCTTGACCGCGCGTGGCCATGCTGCGCATAAACACGCGATCGTCCTGCGAATTGATCATGGTGGCGCGATCGCCGAGCAAGGCGCCTTCGCCGATTACACTCGGGTCGTGCGATAAAATTGCGATACGCGTTTTCGGTTGGCGCTGCAGAAAACGCAAAACCAGTTCATCGATCAACGTCGTTTTGCCGGCGCCGCCTGGTCCGGTGATGCCAATGACTTTCGATGGTCGATGTTTGGTCCGAGCCGGACTGGCATCGTTTGATGGTTGATATCTTCTTCCTCTCGAAGCCGCCTCTTCGAGTTCGGTCAATTTCCGCGCAAGCACGAGATCGGGCTTTGATTTTATGCTGCGCTTTTCCCCCTTGCCGTACTGCTTTTTCACGTACTCGGTCATCTCGGTGAGCGATGTGCCGGCGAAGAAAATTTCGTCGACGCCCTTGCGTTTCATCAACTTCGCGTCCTCGTGCGTGATTGTGCCCCCGCCCCCGCCGAAAACCGCAATGTCATTCGCGCCCTTCTTCTTCAACTGACTAACGACATCGGCAAAGAAATCGATGTGCCCGCCGTTGTAACTGGAAATCCCGATCGCAGCCACATCTTCTTGAATAGCCGCACGCACGATATCGCTGACATAACGATGAAATCCGAGATAGACGACTTCGATTCCGTGGCGAATGAATTCGAGATTAATGGTATTAATGGCACTGTCGTGTCCGTCGCAAATCGGCACAGCGGTGAGAACGCGAATCGGCGAAGTCATCCTAAGAGCGAAAAGTCTAACGGCAATCGTTTGACGGGCAATGGCATTCTAGCCTAGTAGCAGAACCTTACATGAGCGCATCGCGTGAAAAATCATGGACTATTCCGGTAATTGCGATTGCTGGTTTGATCGCGGGAATTCTGGATATCACGTCCGCGTTTGTCATCGCGGAGCTCAAGGGCATGGGATCAATTCGACTGTTGCAGGGGATCGCAAGCGGTTTGCTCGGTTCCCAATCATTCGAAGGAGGCATGGCGACGGCTGGGTTGGGTCTCGCTATTCATTTCTTGATCGCGTTTACGGCAGCGTCGGTGTTTTACGTGGGCAGTCGACAGTTCAGTTTTCTAACCCGGCACGCCGTTACATCGGGATTGCTTTACGGAATTGCGGTTTACGTTTTCATGTATTGGTTGGTCGTGCCGCTCGCGTTCGTTAACGCACGCCACTCCATTTCGAGAGACGTGACCGCTGTGATCGTCCATATGGTTTTGATTGGCTTGCCGATTGCGCTCGTGGTCCGTCGTTTTTCGCAGAAACAATCATAAATGAAAGATTCTTTGGATTTTAGCGGGAAAGTGGCGCTGGTGACCGGCAGCTCGCGCGGTATTGGCGCCGCAACAATCAAAGCGTTTGGGGAGCGCAGCGCGAAGTGTGTGGTCAATTATGTTGCCGACCCGGAGGGCAAAAACAAAGCGGACGCTGAAAACGTCGCACAAACGCTGGCCGATCCGCTCGTCATCGAATGCGACGTTAGTAATCCCGCGCAAGTTGAATCTATGATGATGGAGATCGGCGACAAGCGCGGCGGTCTGGACGTTCTCGTCAATAACTCTGGTATCATTCGTGACCGCACCATCAAAAAAATGACGCCCGAGGAATTTGAAAGCGTCCTGCGGGTGAACCTGATTGGCACCTTTAATGTCACTCAGAAGGCCGGGGCGGTTTTGCACAACGGTGGACGCGTTATCAATCTCTCATCCGTTAGCGGACAAATGGGATTGTTCGGGCAGGCTAACTACTCTTCGAGCAAAGCTGCCATTATCGCGCTGACCAAGGTTTCGGCACGCGAGCTGGCCCGAAATCAAATCACAGTTAACGCTGTTGCGCCCGGTTTCATCGATGTCGGAATGAGCAAGGGCATGCCGGATGAAGTCACGCAAAACTTCATCAAGCAAATCCCGCTCGGACGTCTCGGTGAGGCCAATGAGATAGTGAACGCCATCCTTTTCCTGGCTTCACCGATGGCCTCCTACATCACAGGTCACGTTTTGAACGTGAACGGTGGTTATTACATGGGTTGAAAGAAGCTGTGTTACTATCGAAAGCTTTTAGCGAATGAAGCACCGCGCCGTAGCACAGGCTCCCAGCCTGTAGGGCAACCGGGCATCTTGCCCGGTTAGCACGGCAATCCCATTAACGGGCAAGATCCCCGTTGGCCCCACAGCCAAGATGCTACTCCTCGCCGTCGTAGTAATCGAGCGGATCGGAGCGAAGGATCGCGCGTTCCGGGCAGCGAACGAGCCATTTCTTACTATCGGGGTAATACGCCGACTCGGCGATGGGATTGTCTGCTACCACGTACATTACCAGATCTTGATCACCCTCATTAATTAGTTGATGCGGCTCGTTCGGACCAAAGATGAAGGCATCGCCGGGTTCGATCGATGTCTTTCCACCCTTATGGCGCGCAGTTCCGTGACCGGAAATAATGTGGTAGAACTCCCACTGCGCGCTGTGAGTATGATAAGGATAAGCCGCTTTCCCCGGAGGGAGCCGACAAATCTCGACGTCGAAGGGATGACGTTCCATTAAGTCGGTGGAAAATGGTTTCCGGCCAAGCGCTTCGGAAACTTGTTTGCCTGCGCCGGCAAACTTGCCCTTCGGTGAGGACCAAACAAGTTCCTCCATATTGTTGGTATTTACTTTTCGCATAGTTGTTGGAGCCAACAAAAACCCGACTTGGATCGCCACGCAATTCTTTTGCTACTATAGCAATGGTAGCTGGGCGATTTCCTGTTCTATCTCGGCGAAGCGAACGCCGATACCGATCAAGCGAATCTTTTTCCCGGTCCGGGTAAAGGCTTCTTCGAGTAGTTGGCGATAGCTGCCGAGGTTGGGAAGGAGCCCGGCTCGCTCAATGGTGGTTCGGGTGAAATCGGAGAACTTCAATTTCAGGAAAACCTTTGTCACCCGCCTGGTTGGCTCCTTTTGTGCCAGTTCCGCCGCTAGTTCTTCAAATAGCTCGCCCACTTTTTCTTCACACTGCTCAAGGGTTGTTAGATCGCTGCCAAAGGTTTCTTCAGTGCTTAACGACTTTCGCTCCCGATTTGGTTCGACCGGCCGATCATCGATACCCCGGCAAAGATCATAAAGTTCGCTGCCGAACTTGCCAAAAAGCTCATGCAACTCCGCTCGGGATAACCGTTGCATCTCGCCGCATGTGGTTACGCCGGCAAGCGCCAGTTTTTCTTCTGCAACCGCGCCAATCCCCCAAAGTTTTCGCACCGGCAACGGCTCCATGAACTCCGGAACCTTCTCTGGCTTTATTTCGTACTGTCCGTTGGGCTTGTTGATTTCGCTGGCGATTTTCGCCACCAATTTGTTTGGCCCGACTCCAGCGGAAGCAGTTAACTTTGTTTCCTTAAAGATGAGATCGCGAATTTCCCTGGCTAGCGGGCCTGGGGCGCGTGAGTTGCCGGTAACGTCCAAATAAGCTTCGTCGAGCGAGAGTGTTTCTACCACGGGCGTAACGCGATGCATTATTTCCCGGACGACTCCTGCCTCTTTCCGATAAACATCAAAGCGCGTCGGCAATACGACCAGGTTCGGACAACGTTGTAGCGCCATGAAAGTGGGCATGGCCGAGCGAACACCGAAAGCGCGCGCTTCATAATTACAGGTAGTAAGAACGCCGCGACGATCGCGCGCGCCCCCTACCCCAACAGGCTTGCCTCGGAGGGATGGCCGGTCGCGCACTTCGATCGCCGCATAGAAGCAATCCATGTCGAGGTGAATGATCGCGCGCGATTGTGATGGCGCCGGCATAAGTGAAACTTCGCGCGAAATAGCGTTGGGCTCAAAGGCGCGCAGCCAGAAAGGAGGCGCGGGCAGTAGCTAGCGAGTTAACATTTGAGCGTTGCAGGTGCAACACTCAAATGTTAACTTCAGCCGGAACACTCGAAAGATCTACTCGCCGCATCGCCTCCCTCGTTTTTTACCGAGTGCTCAAATTGCTGAGCCATAATCTTCGCGCCCCTACAATTTACCATTGCCCCCAGCGCGTCGACAAGCCTAATCGAGGGCTGCCTTAGCCAGCGACTGCGCCGCCCGGTTCGGCAATCCCCTCCGGGAAGTTCTGCGGAAAAACAAGCTTGCGTTGAAGCTCGCGTCGGAGCAACAGGAGATTGCAGCAGGCCTGGAAGATAATCGAGCCAACTGAGAGGTACCAGACGTGCCTGATTTGAAATCCGGGGTGGAACGAAAGCAATGTCGCAGGCAAGGCAAAGAGAACTAACCGCGTCATCGAGCTAATTAGCGGTGGTAAGGTATTGCCGATTCCCTGAAAGGCGCTTGAAGTAGTGAAAGCAATTCCAGCGGCAATAAAATTCACCGACACGATCTTGAGATAATCGCTTCCAAAAGCGATCACGGCCGAGTCATTCGAAAACGCGCGAATCATGGCAGTCGAGGAAAACTGCGCGGTAATGGTAAGCAATAGCATCATTGCCGAACCAATACCAATAGCGGAATAGATCGAACGACGAACGCGATCACCGCGGCGTCCGCCAAAATTTTGACCAACTACCGGAGCTACGGCAAAGCTCAGAGCGACTACTGGCAGAAACAATGCCTGCATGATGCGGGCACCTACTCCGAATCCGGCCTGGGCTGCTGCACCAAAACCACGAATTATACTATAGACGATGATGATATAGACCGACATCAGAATGAACTCCGCGCCAGCCGGCAATCCAATGCGAAGTAAGCTATTCCAAATTCTGGTTTGCGGGCGGAACTGCGCGAAACGGAACCGGAGGTAATGATAGCTTCGCTCGAAATAGAGTATCATCAAAACATCGGCAACAAGGATTGATATGAACGTTGCCAGGGCAGCTCCGGTAACGCCGAGCTTGGGCCAGGGTCCAATGCCAAAGATCAGCAACGGCGCCAGGATCATATTGAGGACGACACTGAGAACCTGGAAGCCGACGGTCGGTTTAATGATGCCCGTCGCGCGCAAAGCCGATCCCAAAGCTACCAATGGGAACTGGAGGAGAAGACCCGGAATAAACCAAAGCAGATAACTTTTGGCCAGGGACGCAGTCACGGCATCTGCGCTTAACGATTCACAATAAAAATCGCGTAAAAGAAAACTAAAGATGCCCAACGCCACCGCCACAATCAGTGACATGAGGAAGGATTGGTTGAAGGCGAGCTCGGCTTGAGGTTGATCTTTTCGTCCGGCCGCTTGCGAGATGAGCGTTGTTGTGCCGACACCGAGCATTTGCGTCAGCGCCAGCACTATCATCGTGAAATTGCCGGCAACACCAACCGCGGCGATCGCTTCTTTGCCGAGATGTCCCACCCAATAGAGATCGGCCAGCAGGTAGAGCGTCTGCACCAGCATGCTAATGGCGAGGAAGGCCGTCATTTGCAGCAGGTGTTTGGTGACGGAACCCTGGGTGAGATCTTTCATATTCGCGGGGGTATTCTAGCTCTGTTACAATGCATTCATGAGCGTGCAAGTTTATGGATGCAATCACCTCGCAATCGAAGTGGATGATGTAGAAGCGGCGGTAAAATTTTATAAAGACGTTTTTAATCTGGAGAAAATGAATAGTGGCGAAGGCGACGCTTTTTTGAAATTAGGTGAGCACCAGTTTCTGGCCATTTTCGAAGTGGAGGAGGTCAAGCCAGACCGGGTCCGTCATTTCGGACTGATCGTGCGCGATGAGAAACAGCTGAATGAGGTGCGCAAGAAAGTGAAGGAGAAGTATGGTTTGAAGCTGGAGCCTCCGTTTCGCTGCGATTTTCGCGACCCCTGGGGCAACCGCATTCAGGTGGTCGACCTGCACGACGAATCATTGATCTGGCTTTTGCCTTATGCGGAAGTGCAAAAAATTGGGATCAAGTTTTAACCATTATCCTTGCGTTCGAGGCGAAAATCGCCAATAGTGACGGCTTCTGGAGCCAGGCTCGATTGTTTCGTCACACTAAGTTCTGATTTGAAACTTCGGGGCCTCCAGGATGGCTTGGCAGCTTAACTTATTCGATTTATGAACTTCCTCGAAACAACAATCGCCCCGAAAGCCCGGGGACCCATTACCAAACGGCTATTAATCAGGTGCCCTTCGACGGCAAAACTCACCCCCAGCGGGCAGACCATCAGGGAAGACTTGTGGGCCAAAGCCAAAATTAAGAACAACAAATTGAATTGCCCGCATTGCGGCCAATCTCATACCTGGTCGAAGAAAGACGTCGTTCTTGCTCGGTAGCGAAAGCACCTTATTTTTTGCGGACGGAAGCCTTCCGTAATCGCGGACTGGAACCGACTAGCCGGAGGAAACACTGAAGCGCCTTTCGAGGCAGAAATTCGCTGCGTACGGAACACAGGTCTGGAGACCTGTGTGGCGCACAGGCTTTCAAGCCTGTGTTCCGTTCCGGTGGCGCTGCCGGTCACGTGATTTTCAACAGAGCTACTTGAAGTCCATGTTCCGTATTCAAGGGAAGTGGATTACACTTAGGCGCTTTTATTCCAACTAATTTTTTAGTAATTAACGACTATTGGGAAAAGCGGAGGCGCTCGTGAGCTTCGGCGATATGTAGAAATGGCCGCGACAAACTATTTTCATTGTCGCGCTTATTTGTCGAGTGCGGAAGGAGCCGCTTAATCCCGTCCCCAAATCATGGCGACGGAAGTTGTCAGGCTTCCGCCCATGTTAAAGGTAAGGAAACGCTTCACCCCTTCAATCTGCCGCGCGCTGGCTTGCCCAGTCAGTTGCTGGTAAGCATCGAATACCTGACGCACACCGGTCGCTCCAACCGGATGACCGTCACCAATCAATCCGCCACCAGTGTTAACCGGAATCTCCCAGCCGATTTTGCCGCTGACATGTTCGCCCCGGACCTGAGGAAGCGCCGTCGCTCCGCTTTTCGCCAACTGGGCACCTTTCCCCTTCTCCGCCAGTCCAAGAATTTCGTACGCGACGATCTCGGTAATCGAGAAACAATCGTGCACTTCCGCGCCCTGAATGTCGCGTGTCTTGAGCTTGGCCATCGTGAAAGCATTCTCGGCAGCTTTACGGGCGGTCGAAAATGTGGGGGCATCTTTCTTCTCCAGCGCCAGATAATCGGTGGTATGACCAAAACCGAGCAGACGTGGCAACGTTGATTTATCACGACCGATTCGATCCAGATATTTGCCCGAAACCAACACGAGCGAGGCAGCGCCGTCGGTGATCTGCGAACAATCCGAAACCTTCAAGGGCGGAGCGACACTCGGATTTTTGTCCGAGACCTGCGACGCACAATCGTAGGTAAGGTCGGCCTCTCGCATTTGTGCCAACGGATTCAGTCGCGCATGCGCATAGTTTTTGTAGGCGACCCACGCCAGGTCTTTTTCGGAGGCGCCATACTTTTCGATGTAAATCTGCGCAATGCGCCCGAACAATTTCGGAAACATGAAATCGCCATACTCCGGCTTCTCGATGTGATAATCCGCGGCTGCACCCAGAACGTCGGAACCGTCGAGTGAGGACATCGTCTTTTGCTGCTCCGCGCCGACGACCAGGACGGCGTCGTGGAATCCGCCCATGATCCATTGGGCGCCGAGTAGAACTGACAGCGCGCCGGACGCGCACGCCGCTTCGGTATGCATCGTCGGCAAACCGTGCAATTTCGGACTGATTTCCGGAATAAACGCGCCGAGATGCAGTTGTTTGGTAAATTGCCCGGCGTTGAAATTGCCGACCGCAGCGGCTTGAATTTCCGCAGGATCAGTCTTCGCATCATCGAGCGCTTTCTTTCCGGCTTCGGTGATCAGGTGCCGGATTGTTTTACCTTCCTTCTTTAGATTGCGCTTAAAATCGGTGCGTCCGCCGCCCAGTATATAAACAGGTTCCATATTTGAAGTTCAAAGTTGAAATTTTCATCCCCTCACCTTGTATCCTCTCCCCTTGCGAAGGGGAGAGGCGGGGTGAGGAGTCGCTTAGTTAATTTAGCTAATCTTCACGCCCTGTCATCCGAGCGGAGCGTTTCTTCTGGGGAGCGCTGGCTGCCGGGTAGCGCGCGCGTCTCGCGTGCTGGCGAAGGCGTTCCGCCTGCGCGGACTTCCAAAAAAAGATTGTTTCGGCGAGACGCCGAAACCAGCACGCGAGACGCGCGCGCTACCCAGCAGGCTGCAAATCAGTTGCGGCGCGTGTCCCTCCAATTCACCCGCCGAAAGCACTGAGCCCGGTGATGTCGCGACCAACGGCCAGAGTGTGAACATCATGGGTGCCTTCGTAGGTGGAAACCGCCTCAAGGTTCATGAGATGTCGGATCACAGAATAGCGATCGGTGATGCCCACGGCGCCGAGGAGGTCACGCGCTTTGCGCGCACATTGCAGCGCCATCCACACGTTGTTGCGCTTCGCCAGCGAAATCTGCTCCGGCCGAACCGGCCTTGCCTCCATCATACGGGTGAGACGCAGGGCAAGCAGTTGCGCCTTTGTGATTTCCTGCACCATCCACACCAGTTTTTCCTGCACCAATTGGAACCCCGCAATCGGACGACCAAATTGCTCGCGCGATTTGGCGTAGGCTAGTGCGGTTTCGTAGCAATCGATGGCCGCGCCAATCACCCCCCAGGCAACGCCTACCCGCGCCTGCGAAAGACACGATAAAGGCCCCTTCAATCCGGAAGCCTTGGGCAAGCGATTCTCCGCCGGTATCCGACAGTTTTCGAACCAGCATTCCGACGTGCGCGACATACGCAGGCTGAATTTTCCTTCGATATCCCGCGCACGGAATCCCGGCGCGTCTTTCTCCACCACAAATCCGCCAACACGTCCGTCGTCGTCTTTTGCCCACACCACTTTTACATCCGCGATGGAGGCGTTACCGATCCAACACTTGCTGCCATTCAACACATAATGATCGCCCTCACGTGTGGCTCGAGTTTCCATGCCCCCTGGATCAGAACCGTGTCCATGTTCCGTTAGCGCAAAACAACCAACGCCTTCGCCCGACACCAGGCCCGGAAGCCAGCGCTCCTGCTGTTCCGGCGTGCCGAAGGAATGAATTGCATATATAACAAGTGAGCCCTGCACCGAGGCCAGCGAGCGCAGGCCGGAGTCGGCCCGTTCCAGCTCTTGCATAATCAGGCCGTAAGCGGTGTAGCTTAACCCGGCGCAGCCATGCTCTTTCAATTGCGGGGCATAAAAACCTAATGCGCCCATCCGCAATGTGAGATGTTCGGGAAACCTGGCGGCGCGATGGCAGGGCACGACCTCTTGCATCACCTCCTCTTGCACGAATCGCCGCGCCCGATCGCGCGCCGCGCGCTCCTCATTCGTGAGGAGTTCTTCAATGGCATAGTAATCCAGCGAGGGTGTGGTCATGTGAGGCAATTCGGAAAATCGACAATATATGCGCGTGATTTTCGATCAATAACATCGACTCGCCAAGCGATCACGCGGGACGCGTGCGCGTTAATCTGCTTAATCCGCGTCGTCCGCGGTTGGAAACTTCCGTCTCGATGTGGGCGACTCGGCGAGTTTCTGGAAGGGCGGATCGCGGTTATTATTTACCGACAGTCGATTTGAATTTTTTACGTGTTAAACGAGACTTCTCTATAGAACACTGGTTTAATTATTGTCCATATGAAAACCCCGGGCGATTGTGGAGTAGCAATCGTCAGCCTTGAGTTGAAGCCGCTGCGTCTAGAAGACGCTGTCGAGATGGCGGCCGCGTATGGGCGGAGAAAAGAGGATCCTAAGTTTGAGGCGTTTTCTGCGAGAGTGCGTTGCTAATCTCAACCGCTGTCTGCTTTGATTCGCTGTTGCTATGAGCGCGATCGATACGGCGAAGGAAATCGCCAGAATCGCGTCCACCGCCAGCCTTGGCAAAGACGTAATCGAACTTCTTGAGAAGAAGGTCGGATTGCTTGCGGAGCAAATTACGAC
Organism: Verrucomicrobiota bacterium; assembly: GCA_003220075.1. Lineage (GTDB taxonomy): Bacteria > Verrucomicrobiota > Verrucomicrobiia > Chthoniobacterales > UBA10450 > AV69. The sequence goes on along the minus strand of QHRJ01000017.1, from coordinate 22 downwards.
GCTGGAAACGGAGAATGCGAAG
>QHRJ01000189.1 GCA_003220075.1 Verrucomicrobiota bacterium | reverse complement strand
GCCACGCCGCGCAACCCGTAGCTCATTGTCGGAACGCCGCGAGAAATCATTCCGGTATCGGAAACGACAACGATCTCCGGTTTCAACACCTTCCGATTTTGTGAGAGAAAGTTGCCGAGATTGGCGCTGCCAATCTCTTCTTCGCCTTCGATGACGAAATGTAGGTTCACCGGCAGATCGCCAGCGGCCTCGATTTGTTCCTGCACTCCCAGAATGTGTGAGAGGATCTGACCTTTGTTATCGGTCGCGCCGCGAGCGAAGACGTAACCGTTTTTCAAAACAGGCTCGAATGGCGGAGAATCCCAAAGCCGGACTGGATCAGGTGGCTGGACGTCGTAATGACCATAGATTAAAACGGTGTGGCGGCCCGGTTGTTGTTTGTTGTGCGCCCAAACCACGGGATGGCCGGGCGTGGGGCAAAGTTTGGCGGACAAACCGATCTCAGTCAGCTTTTCCACCAGCCAATGGCCACACTCGGTTACTTTTTCTGTGTAATGATCGTCGGTCGAAACGCTGGGAAAGCGGAGGAACTGATAAAAATCTTCGAGATGACTTGCGCGCATGAGGGGACGGTAGCGACGCAAAAGCGTTTGTCATCCCGAGCGAAGTCGCCTGCCGCGCCGTAGCTTTATGCGAAGGTGAGAGGGATCCCGTGGCAAAACCTTTAAAGTAACGGGGCGTCATCCCGAGCCGCAAAGACGGCGAGGGACCTCATAGTTGGTCGCACTTTATCCGAACTTGTGTGTGAATGACCATCGAGAGGTCCCTCGCATTCGCTCGGGATGACGGCAGTGTTAGCGTAAATACATGGTCATATCGTTCCGTTTCGCTGTCGTTTGTCTCCTCGTGGTTGCAGGCTTTGGGATTTCGCTCGCGCAGATCGATCGCATCACCGGAAAACCTTTCGCCACGCGATCGGAAGTCCTGGCGCGGCACGGAATGGTTTGCACGAGCGTGCCGGCGGCTACCCAAGTTGGACTCGATATCTTGAAGCGCGGCGGTAGTGCGGTCGATGCCGCGATCGCGGCGAACGCCACCCTCGGCTTGATGGAACCGGTCTCGAACGGAATCGGCGGCGACCTTTTTGCCATTGTTTATCGCGCGAAAGAAAACAGACTTTACGGGATCAACGGCAGTGGCCGTTCTCCGCTCGGCCTGAGCTACGAACAAATGAAAGCGGAGCTTGACAAGTTGCACCGCAAAACGATTCCGCCGCGCGGCATGCTCCCAATCAGTGTGCCTGGAACCGTGGATGCATGGAGCGAATTGCATAAGAAATTTGGCAAACTCAAGCTCAGTGACGACCTCGCGCCGGCTGCGAAATATGCCGACGAAGGTTTTCCGGTGAGCGAGCTAATTGCCTTTTACTGGCATTTTGGGCCGGAACTTTACAAAGATCTACCCGGCGCGTTTCTCCAAACTTATACGCTCGATGGCAAAGGCCGAACGCCGGCAAAAGGAGATATTTTCAAAAATCCCGCGCTGGCGGAGACCCTGCGATTAATCGGAGAAAAAGGTCGGGATGCTTTTTACAAGGGCGAAATTGCAGACAAGATCGATAAGTTCATGCAGGAGAATGGCGGCTTTCTGCGCAAAGCCGATTTCGAGAAGCACACTTCGAGCTGGGTCGATCCAGTCTCGACGAACTACCGCGGCTACGATGTCTTCGAGCTGCCGCCGAACGGACAAGGCATCGCCACGCTCCAGATCTTAAACATTCTCGAAGGCTTCGATCTCAAATCGATGGGGCGCAATTCAGCGGAAACACTCCACGTCATGATCGAAGCGAAGAAGATTGCGTGGGCGGATCGCGCCAAATTTTATGCCGACCCGGAGTTTGTGAAAATTCCGCTCGCCGGTTTGCTTTCGAAGGAATACGCGGCGGAACGACGGAAGTTGATCGATCCGAATCGCGCGGCGAAGGCTGCAGAGGCAGGCGTGCCGCCTGCTAACGCTACAATATCACAGCCGAGACGGCTGCCGCTACAGGATCCCCCCGCGACGCCAAAGCGTCCCCCGCTGGACGACGGCGACACCATCTACATGTGCACGGCAGACGATGAGGGCAACATGGTCTCGCTCATTCAGAGCAATTACCGCGGCATGGGCAGCGGGATTGTTGTGCCGAGACTCGGCTTCATGTTTCAAGATCGCGGGGAGCTTTTCTCGATGGAACCCGGGCACGCCAATGTTTATGCGCCGGGTAAACGTCCTTTCCACACTATCATTCCGGGTTTTGTGATCAGGGATGGGAAACCGTGGGAAGCCTTTGGCGTAATGGGTGGCGGAATGCAACCACAAGGACACGTCCAAGTCCTCACTAACCAGATCGATTTTGGTTTGAACGTGCAGGAAGCGGGCGACGCTTCGCGCTGGCAGCACGAGGGCGATAACGAACCAACTGGCGAGAAAATGACGAGCGGCGGCTACGTTGAAGTCGAGAGTGGAATTCCATACGAAATCATCCGCGAACTGAAAAAACGCGGTCACGATGTGCGTTTTGACGTTGGCGGCTACGGTGGCTACCAAGCCATAAAAGTAGAGCTACCCGATGGCCAGCGCATTTACGTCGGCGCGAGCGAATCGCGCAAGGATGGTCAGGCCGCAGGTTACTGATTTTGGGGGATCGCGGCTGGATTCTAAAACGATGAAAAGCTTCGCCGCGTGGCATATCTCCTGCGCGCAGACGACTCGATGTCTCCCGGGCGCATTACGGAACAGTCTCATAGCGGCCCCGCGCCCCCCAACCGGTTTTCCACCATCCGATGGCTCGGCGGCATCGCGACCACCGCGGCAATCTATTTCGTAGCAGGCAAGTTAGCGCTTCTCCTGGCAATACCCCCCGGTTATGCCACTGCGGTCTGGCCAGCGGCTGGTCTCGCCCTCGGCTGCATCCTTCTTTTTGGCAATCGCGCCTGGCCAGGCGTTATCATCGGATCGTTTCTCGTCAATTTTTGGACGTCGCTCGATACGGCCACCTTTGGCGCAATCGTAAAATCGGGTGCGGTCCCGGCCTTCATTGGCGGGGCCGCAGCCTTGCAGGCGCTAGCAGCGGCGTTCTTGGTGCGCCGTTTCGTCGGTATACGAACAGCGCTCGCTACTGAGAAGGAGGTTGCGCGTTTTTCTCTGGTTGCGTCGGCGAGCTGCCTCATCACCCCCACCTTCGCAGTAACAACCCTTTGGTTGGCCCGCGTTGTTTCTTCTGCCGACTTCTTAACAAACTGGGTTACCTGGTACGTGGGCGATTCAATCGGCACCCTGATCTTCGCCCCGCTCGTCCTGATCTGGACCTTCCGCACCGCGGATTGGCGTCGTAAGCTTTCCGTTACGCTACCGATGGCCTTCACCTTTGCCGTGGTAGTGGCTCTGTTTTTCCAGACCAACCGATGGGAACAAGGGCGGATCAAGATCGAGTTCGAGCAGCGGACCCAGAATCTCAGCCAAAAACTCCAGAGCGATTTTGATGGCTACCTCGACGTCCTGCGCTCGCTCCAGAACTTTTTTGCAAGCTCACCCGCAGTGAGCCAGCGCAGTTTTCGCTCGTTTGTGGCGAGAGACATCGCCGATCATCCCGGAATCCAATCGCTGTCGTGGAATGCACGTGTCCCCCAGGCTAAAGTGTCGGCTTTTATCGAGGCGGCACGCCGTGATGGACTTGGGAGTTTTCAGCTGATCGAGCGCGATGCGCAGCAAAAACTGATTCCGGCGAATCAGCGTGATGAGCATATTGTCATCCGCAGAAGCCCGCGCTACCAAACAAACCGAACTCATTCAAGAGAAGGGCAGCGCGCCTGGCTTCGTGGTCTATTTGCCAATCTACACCAATGGCCTTTCTCACGATACAGTTGAAGAGCGGCAGCACCGATTGGAAGGCTACGTCGCCGCAGTTTTTCGAATCGGGGATGTGATAGCTCAGTCGCTTAAGGGAGTCGATCAAAACGGCCTCCAATTGCGATTCCTCGATCAGAACGCAGCCTCGACAAAGCAGATTCTTTTCCAGAATTCAACCGAGAGCGCGAAGCCGGCGGTTTTGCAGATGGAGACGAGCATTGAAATGGCTGGCCGGAAATGGTCATTGGAATCCGCCCTCTGGCCTGAGTATTCGCTCGCTCACCGCGCCTGGCAGTCGTGGAGCGTCCTTGCTGTTGTTTTGCTCTTTACCGGACTACTTGGCGCATTCCTCCTGGTTGTGACCGGACATCGCCAACGCGACGAAGTTTTGGTCGCGGAACGGACGCACGAGCTGGTTGCAGCCAACGCGATGCTACATCGCGAGATTGCGGAACGCTCAGTCGCAGAGAATGGACTGCGCGTTTCAGAAGCAAAACTGCGCTCTGTCACCCACTCCATCGGCGACGCGATTGTCTCGGCGGATGACAGTGGAAATATCGTTTTTTGGAATCCCGGAGCCGAAGCAATTTTTGGCTATAACGAAAAGGAGGCAATCGGGAAACCGCTCAACACCATTATTCCTCGGCGATACCACAGCATGCATCGCGAGACGATGGCGCGCCTCAAAGCCGGAGGGGAAACACGCGTCGCCGGCAAGCAGGTCGAGCTCGAAGGCCTGAGAAAAGATGGCGCTGAATTTCCGATCGAGCTCACCCTCTCCTCATGGAAAACAAACCAGGGCCAGTTTTATACGGGAATTCTGCGGAATATCACCAGACGCAAACAAGCTGAAGACGCCCTCAAGTGTAGCGAGTCGCGTTTGGCAGAGGCACAAAGAGTTGCTCATGTCGGAAGCTGGGAGTGGGACACACTTAGCAAACACGTGTTCTGCTCGGAGGAACATTACCGGTTATTTGGGTTCGTGCCGGACGAATTCGCGGCCAGCTACGATCGTTTCACGGCCTCCGTTCA
>QHRJ01000016.1 GCA_003220075.1 Verrucomicrobiota bacterium | reverse complement strand
TCGGAGCTTTTGGGTTGATGCGCCACGATCGAGACGATGGCGGCGAACTTTCCGGTTCCAACCTGCCAGACGTGCAGATCAGTTACGAGCGAATCGCCATCGCTTTCCACGGCACGACGGATTTCATCCGGCAGATCTGATGAAGGCGGCGTCCGATCAAGCAGAATTCCGCTGGTATCCCGCAAGAGGGCGTAAGCCCAGGAAAAAACAACGCCGCTGCCCACGATTCCTATGATGGGGTCGAGCCAGGACCAACCAGCGAACTTCCCTCCAGTCAGCGCGATGATGGCGAGAACGCTGGTAAACGCATCGGCCAGCACGTGAACGTAAGCAGCTCGCAAATTCAAATCATGTCGGTGATCGCCTGAATGACCGTGACCGCCGCGATGATGATGCGAATCGCCCTTCAGCAGAAGTGCGCAACTCAAATTCACCAGTAATCCAAGAGAGGCGATACCAATTGCTTCATTAAAATGAATAGTTAGCGGAACGAACAAACGGTGCGCCGATTCGCCCGCCATCAACAGCGCGATCATTGCCAGCACGATTGCGCTGGAGAAACCGCCGAGCACTCCGATTTTGCCGGTGCCGAAAGTGAACTGCGCGTTGGAAGAATGTTTGCGGGAGAGATAGTAGGCCATGGCGGTAATAAGAAACGCGATCACATGAGTGCTCATGTGCCAGCCATCGGCCAGCAGTGCCATCGAATGCGACACCAGACCGAACGCGATCTCGAGCACCATCATCACCGCGGTGATCCCGATCACGATGCGGGTGCGTCGTTCTGCACCGGAGAAATCCGGAACGAAATTGTGCGTATGCCGAAAAGGCGAATGATCCGAGGGATGCATGGTGAACTTCGTTGAAGTCTTCACCAATAGTCAGCTACTTTTCACTTTTCTCTAGCTCCTTCCCTCCAGTCTTGCCCCAAAGATGAAAGGTGTAGCTGAAAACGACGTAGCCAAACAGATCGTGCCCGGGTCCATTGTTGATGTAGAGTGCAGGGTTCATCTGGAAATCGCGGCTGATGTTGCAGGTAAAGCCGATGGTCAATGAGTTTTCCGCGCCACTTAGCCAATCGATCTGCACGCGCCAGGTTCGATTGAAATCGTAAGCGTAACCGAGAATCGCCTCGTTCTTATAGCCGGCGTGAATTGCGCCAACGATGAATTTCTGATGTTCGGTGTAATAACCGGCTTCGATGTACGGCTGTGGATCGACATCGAGGTGCGGTGACCAGTTCAAAAACCCGACGGACAACAGGTACGGTTCTTTCGTTAGTAATCCGAATTCGGTGCTGAAGATCCAGTCATCCGGCTTGAACCCGCGAAAGATGGCGAACTCAGCCCAGCTCGTCAGGCCCATTTCGGCCTGCAACTCGTAGGGATTCGCGATTCGCTCGCTCTGCGCTTGAAAACTCAGCGACAAATCGCCGGCGTTTTGAAGCTCGGGCGTCACAATTTGGCTGAGGCCTTTGGTAGTCGCGCGCGCGGATGACAGGAGCGCCATCATAACCGCGATGGTGAGGAAGAATCTCCTCACAACAGCGTGCCGCGGAGAATAAATAGCGCCACGTTGAAATAAATCACCAAGCCAGTGACATCGACCAGTGTGGCGACGAATGGCGCCGATGACGTCGCCGGATCCAGTCCGCAACGGCGGAGCAAGAATGGAAGCATCGCCCCGCTGATAGTGCCCCACAATACCACTCCGATAAGCGCCGCACCGACCGTAAGTCCAACCAGCCAATGATATTTCCCGTAGTCAAAAATGTGTAAATATTGCCATAGCGCGATACGGAAAAAACCGATCCCTCCCAGTATCAGCCCGAGAGAAAGTCCGGACAGCAGTTCCTTGCGGACCACGCGAAACCAGTCACGCAAACGCAATTCGCCCAGCGCCATCGCGCGAATAACGAGCGTCGTTGCCTGCGATCCGGAATTGCCGCCACTCGAAATAATGAGCGGCAAAAACATTGCCAGGATCGCGGCCTTCTCGATCTCGCCGTTGTAACCCTGCATCGCGGTAGCGGTCAGCATTTCACCGAGGAAGAGAATGATCAGCCAGGTCGCGCGTTTCTTTACCATGCGCAGTAGTGGGATGGTTGTGTAGGGCTCATCCAACGCTTCCATGCCGCCAATTTTCTGGATGGCTTCCGTCGCCTGTTCCTCGGCCACATCGAGCATGTCATCGCTCGTTACAATGCCGACCAACACGCCGGCGGAATCGATCACCGGCAAAGCGATGCGATCGTATTTTCGAAACGAATTGAGCGCTTCCTCCTGCGAATCACTTACACTCAGTGCGACGAAGGTTTCGTCCCGGATCTCGCTGACTTTTGCCGTCAGCGGTTTGAGCAAAAACTCGCGAATACGCAGGTCGTCGATCAACTTCCCGCGGTCGTCCACCACATAAACGATGTTGAGGGTTTCGCTGTCCTGGCCGTGCTCGCGTACAAAATCGAGCACTTCCTTCACCGTCCAATCCTCACGCACCGCGATAAAGTCCGGTGTCATCAAACGGCCAACGCTGCCTTCCGGATAACCAAGAAGAGCTGTCGCTACGCGCCGTTCCTCCGGCGTGAGCAACCGAATCAGTTGACGCGCCGCCGCGCTCGGCATTTCCTCGAGCAACGCCGTGCGATCGTCCGGCGACATCTCGTTGAGAATCGCGGCGACCTGTTCGTGCGCCATGCAACGTAGCAAGGACTGCTGCGTGTCCACGTCGAGGTACTCGAAAACGTCTGCCGCCAGCGCCGCCGGCAAAACGCGAAAGATGATGACACGATCATCTTCCGGCATATCAACAATGATTTCGGCGACGTCTGCCGGCGGCCACTCGCTAAATAGTTCACGCAGACCAGCGAAATCGCGCGCCTCAATCAGGCTGCGAATTTCAGGAATGAGAATTTTGCCGACCATAAAACGAGTCGTTTTCTAGCACTCGCGAGGAAGCCGAGCAATGGAGTAATGGAGTGTTGGAGTAGTGGAGCGATGGACCACGTCCGTCATCCCGAGCGAAAGTCGAGGGATCTCGATGAAGTTACCTTCAAGATTTCGCCACGGGATCCCTCGGTCCGAGCCGGACTGGCATTTTCGCTTGGGATGACGTGCGCTTTATTTCTGCTCGCTTGGAATTTCACCAAAGCTGTTCAATATAAACCCGATGGCTGAAACTTCCGTTGCGCCGACGATTCGTCGGGAAATAGATAATTCGATTTGCGTCCTCACGTTCGATCGACCGGACTCGGGTGCCAATATTTTCGATGCCGCAACCTTAAGTGATCTCGATCAGCAGCTCGATTTCATCGAAGAGAAGGATTCGTTGGAAGGCGCCATAATCTTGTCAGGCAAGAAATCGATTTTTGTTGCCGGGGCGGATTTGAAAACATTGTTGAATCAGGCGCAGACCGGCGAGATGCGCGCGTTTATCGCGGGGGGACAACGTATTTTCAATCGGCTGGCCGCGCTAAAAATTCCGACCTGCGCCGCGATTCACGGTGCCTGCGCAGGCGGCGGCTACGAAATTACGCTGGCATGTGACTGGCGAGTGGCGAGCAACGATCCCGTCACCCGCATTGGTTTGCCCGAAACAACGCTCGGTTTGGTTCCAGCCTGGGGCGGTTGCACGCGCTTGCCGCGTTTGATCGGCGCGGAGAACGCGGCAGAAGTGATTCTTAAGGGCAAGTTGTATTCTGCTGCAGAGGCCAAGCAGCTCGGGCTGGTTGATGAAGTAGTTGCGCCTGAAAAGTTGCTCGAAGCCGCGAGGAGAAAATTGCGCGATGGAAAAAGGCCCTCACTCTCGCCTGTCCCACGGGGAGAGTCGGACGGCGGAGCCGCCGGTGAGGGAAAAACAAGTGCGGCGTTGCGTGCGAGCGGAAATCTCGCACCGGCGCGCGCGCTCGAAATCATCCGAAAAAATCTTTCACTCGATCAATCGCTGGCGGCGGAGCTCGATGCTATCGTCGAACTCGACGAGACTGACGCGACGCAAAATTTGATCCGCAATTTTTTCCTGGCGGAGAAATACAAACGCGGCAGCTCGAAGCAAACGCCGGAGAAAATTACGCACGCGGCGGTAATCGGCGCGGGCATAATGGGCAGTGGCATCGCGCAATGGCTCAGCTCACGCGGAGTGTCGGTGATTTTGCGCGACGTGGGAACGGAGGAGCTGACGCGCGGGCTCGCCAACATCGAGAAAACTTATGCCGACGCGGTCAAACGCGGGATCATGACGGAAGAGAAAGCGAAGGAAGGACGTGCCCGCATCGTGGCGTCCAGCGCTCCGATTGAAATGCGCGATGTTCAGGTCGTGATCGAAGCGGCGTCGGAGAAATTGGAAATCAAAGAACAAATTTTCCGGGACCTTGCCCAAAAAGCGCCCCATGCCGCGATGCTGGCGACGAACACTTCTGCTCTGCCAATTTCCGATCTCGCAGCCGAAACCAAAACGCCTGAGCGCGTTATCGGATTGCATTTTTTTAATCCGGTCAGCCGAATGAAATTGGTCGAAGTTGTCGTTGGAACAGAAACGTCAGACGACACGATTGGGCGCGCGCTCGGTTTTGTGCGCCAGATCGCGAAGCTGCCGGTGATTGTGCGCGATAGTCCCGGGTTCCTGGTGAACCGCGTCCTCTTTCCTTATTTGCTCGAAGCTGCGGAACTTTTTGAAAATGGCGTGAGCGGGCAAGAAATAGACAATGCGCTTTTGCAATGGGGAATGCCAATGGGACCGTTGCGGCTGATCGACGAGATCGGCGTCGACATCACCGTCGATATTGCCAACACTTTGGAGAAAGCTTACGGCCAGCGCGATCGCGCCCCGAAAATTCTGCGCGAAATGCAATCAGCGAAAATCTTCGGCCGAAAATCTGGTGGAGGCTTTTACAAATACGAAGGTAAATTGCAGACACCGAATGCGCAGATTGAGAAGTGGCGAGCTACACAGCCAGTCATCCCGAGCGAAAACGCAACTCCGGCTCGGAGCGAGGGATCCCGCAGCGGAACCTTAAAGGCAACGCAACGGGATCCTTCAACTGCGCTGAGCTCCGCTCAGGATGACGTGAGTTTTCGCCTAATGTTTCTAATGGTGAACGAAGCGACGCGTTGTCTGGAAGAGAAAGTCGTCGCTTCGCCGGAGGACGCTGATTACGGAATGATTCTTGGCACCGGTTTTCCGGCCTGGCGGGGCGGGCCATTGCGCTTCGCCGAAAATTTTGGCATGAAAAAGCTGGTCGAAGAGATGGAAGAACTTGCGCAAACTAACGAGAAATATACGCCGTGCGAGCTACTCAAGAAGCACGCGCGCGATGGAACGAAGTTTTATGGGAATTGAAGCTGTCGTAGCACAGCCATCTTGGCTGTGGGGCGGGCAGGCATCTTGCCTGTCGCTGACCAGAGACAACCGGCAAGATGCCCGTTGTCCTCACAGGCCGGAAGCCTGTGCCACAAAATGAAGACGCCGTTGGAAGCGCCGCCGGAACAGGTCAAAGCCGAAACCGGCGTGAAGGAAACTCCGAAAGCGGGCTCCGCTCCCATCATCGACACTTCGAAGATGTCGGCGGGAAAGGCCGCCGCGCTCGAGTTGGCGGAAGCATCCCGCGATCCACTCGATGAACGCGGCAGTTTCGCCAGCAACCTCTTCATCGGAAAATTCGGTTTCGAGCGCATTTTTCCCTACCCGGCACAGAGTGACGAAGACCGCGCCAAAGGCGAAGCGTTCCTTACCGAACTCAAAAATTATCTGCGCGATCACGTTGACGCCGATGAGATCGATCGTACCGGCGAGATTCCGCAGAAAAACATCGAGGAACTTTTCGCGATGGGCGCGTTCGGTGTGAAAATTCCCCAGCAATACGAGGGCCTCGGTTTATCGCAGGTAAATTATGGCCGCGCCGCGATGTTGCTCGGTAGTTGGGACGCAAACCTGACTGCGCTCGTTTCCGCCCATCAATCCATCGGTGTTCCGCAGCCCCTGCTCCTTTTCGGAACCGAAGAGCAAAAGAAGAAATATCTGCCGCGAGTGGCGCGCCGCGAAATCTCCGCATTCGCCCTCACGGAATGGAATGCCGGCTCGGATCCCGCGAACATGAGTTTGCGCGCCGATCCAACCGAAGGCGGGTCCGCGTTTATCCTCAATGGCGAAAAACTCTGGTGCACGAATTTGATCAAAGCCGGTGTGCTGGTGGTGATGGCGAAGACGCCGCCGAAAATTGTGAACGGCAAGGAACGCAAGCAGATCACCGCGTTCATTGTCGATGTCGATTCGCCTGGGCTTGAGATCACTTATCGCTGTCACTTCATGGGGCTGCGCGCGCTCTACAACGGTATCGTGAAATTCACTAACGTGCGGGTGCCGCGCGAAAACATGATCGCGAAAGAAGGCCAGGGGTTGAAGGTCGCGCTAACGACTTTGAATACGGGACGCCTGACGATTCCAGCCGCATGCGTCGGTTTGTCGAAGCGGTTGCTCGAGATTTGCCGCAAATGGGCCAAGGAACGCGTGCAATGGGGCGTTCCAATCGGCCAGCACTATGCCATCGCCGGCAAAATTGCGGAGATGGCGGGCAATGTTTTCGCGATGGAAGCGATCACATTTTTAACCAGTGCGCTAGTCGATCGCAAAGCAGGTGATCTGCGGATCGAAACGGCGATGTGCAAAATGTGGTCAACGGAAACAACCTGGCGCATTGCCGATGAAGCGATGCAGGTGCGCGGTGGTCGCGGTTATGAAACGGCGGAGTCGCTTGCCGGTCGTGGCGAAGAGCCGGTGCCAGTCGAACGTTTCCTTCGCGATTGCCGCATCAACATGATTTTCGAAGGCTCGAGCGAAATCATGCGGCTGTTTATCGCGCGCGAAGCCCTCGATCCGCACCTGAAAGTTGGGGGCGCGGTCTTCAACACTCAGCTGCCCATGTCGGAGCGATTGAAAGCCTTTTTCACCTCCGGGAAATTTTACGCCGGCTGGTATCCGAAACAGTGGTTGCCCGCGAACGCCGGCAACCTCGACAAACTTCACTCCGATCTGCGGCCGCACGTTCGCTACGCCGCGCGCACAAGCAGGAAATTGGCGCGCGGACTGTTTCACGCCATGGCGCGCTTTGGTCCGAAACTCGATCGCGAGCAATTGTTACTTTCGCGTTTCGTCGGGATCGCGACGGAACTTTTCGCGATTAGCGCGACGTGTTCCTTCGCACAATACAAGATCGACTCCGGTGAGCCGGCCGATGAAGTCCTTTCGGTTGCGAGTTATTTCTGTCGCTCCGCCAAAATGCGAATCGACCATCATTTCGCCGGCACCTCACGCAATGCCGATCGCGCGGGCTACGATCTGACGCAGGAGTTGCTGGCAGGAAAACACGAAAGTTTCCGTAAGGGGATCGTATAGCGCCGGAAGTAGGCATCCTCCCTGACTTGGCCGTCGGCGCTTCCAGCCCGCCGAATTACGACATCGGAGCGATGAAGAGCTCGGAAGCGTAGTTTGATTCTCGCTTGAAGAAGCTTTCGGCAGGATGCCGAAAGTAGCGACCAAGATGGTCGCGCTCCCCTTGCATAGACTTAGTAACGGTCTAGATGCGGTCGTCTTGTTTGTCGCCGAAATGACGGTTGTCGTCACCTGCCGTCACTGTCGGCAGAACCAAGGAGCGGCGGCCTCCAGACCGCCGTTTACTAAGTCGGCGGCCTGGAAGCCGCCGCTCCCTGCTTTCTGGCACTACGCTTGCTCGAAACCTGGGATGCTCTCCCTCGTTTTCCTCGGCCTCGCCATCGTTTGCGCGCTGATTTCTCGCGTTCTCCTCCTGATTGCGGCGATCGATATCACCGTCTGGTGGGCGATGGGAGTTTTTCTTCCGTTCGGTCCCCTCTTCTTCCGGTTGAATTATCCGGAACAAGCGCGCAATTCGTATCTTTTTCGAGTTGCCACCCTCTTATGCATTTTTGCTTTTGTAGTGCTCCGACCGGGATTGAGTTTGAGTATGCACAACGATCATCACACGGCATCATTTCCGCAGCGGCCAAGCCAACCACTGGGATATGCGATGGAAAAAGCAGTCGCTTCGAAGAAGGCGACCACTGCTTCGCCCGTGACACCGAGCGTGGAGCAGCGTCGCACCGCCAACGCAACAGAATTGGAGCGAGTCCGCGGGATAGAAGAACAACTTCGCGTGCGTAAGCGCGATATTCTCCGCAGCGACACCGAAGGGAGCCGCCTTTACGCAATCGACCTTGCCTCATACAATGAGGCGCTGGCCAAAGCCACAGCAGAAAAGAACGCGCTCGCAAGCGCGAAGTAGGCGTAGAACCACTCAATTGCTGTAGTCGCCCCGCTCTGTCGGGGCGCCTCGAGCCACCCGACACGGCGACAGAGCGCCGTGGCTACAGCAAATTTCCCGTCGCCGAATAGCGAGACGCAACTCCCCAGTCGGTTGACCGAAACTACCTCACAGAGTATCATCAGGGTCGATGCCGCCTGTGCTCACAGAAGCGGCCCGCCCTTCAAAAAAGCGGAGTCGCATTGCCGAAACGAAAAGCCCCGTCCACGACGGTTCGTGGGCTTTGCGCACGCTCGAAGAACATGTCCTGATGGACGGCTTCAAGATCGTAATCGATCTCGAAAAAAGCCGCGGTTCTTACTTGTATGATGCAGCTACCGGCCGGCGTCTGATCGATCTCTACGGATTTTTCGGGTCGCTTACCATCGGGTTTAATCATCCGTATTTCGATGAGCCGGCAGTGAAAGCCGACTTGTTGCGCGCGGCTAAATTCAAAGTCGCAAACTCGGATGTTTATTCGGAGGCCTACGCGGAATTCGTGGAAACGTTTTCTCGCGTGGCCGGATTCCCGCCGCTCGACCGCTATCTCTTTATCGAAGGCGGCGCGCTTGCGATCGAAAACACATTAAAGGCGGCGATGGATTGGAAGGTGCGCAAAAATATGGCGGCCGGTCGTGGCGAACGCGGCACCGAGATTTTGCATTTCCGGCACGCGTTTCACGGACGCAGCGGCTACACCATGAGCCTGACTAATACCGACCCGCGCAAGACCGATTTGTTCGCCAAATTCAACTGGCCGCGGGTTTCCAATCCAGCAATCGATTTTTCACTGCCGGGAAACGAGCGCGAACGCGACGTGATCGAGCGCGAGAAAAAATCGGAAGCGGAAATCAGGAAAATCATCGCTGAACGCGGGACCGACATCGCCGCGATCATTATCGAACCGATTCAGGGCGAAGGCGGCGATAACCATTTCCGTGGGGAATGGTTGCGCAAATTGCGCGGAATCTGTGATGAGAACGAGATGCTCCTGATTTTCGACGAGGTGCAGTGCGGTCTTTGTACGACTGGCCGCGCCTGGTGTTGCCAGCATTTCAACGTTCAACCGGATCTGCTCGCGTTTGGAAAAAAGGTGCAGGTTTGCGGCGTCATGGCGGGACCGCGGCTCGATGAAGTGAAAAACAACGCCTTTCGTTTGCCCTCGCGGTTGAATTCAACCTGGGGCGGAAATTTTACCGACATGGTACGCTCGACCCATTATTTGCGCGTCATCGAAAAGGAAAACCTGGTGGAGAACGCAGCGACGGTCGGCGCCTATTTTCTGGAGCAATTGCTCGATTGGCAGCGGGAATGCGAAATCGTATCGGCAGTGCGTGGGCGCGGCTTGTTTATCGCCTTCGATCTGCCCGACGCGGAAACACGCGATGATGTCTGGCGGAAACTTTTTGATTCCGGTCTGCTGGTCTTGAAATCAGGCGAGCGTTCCATCCGTTTTCGTCCCGCCCTCGACCTAACGAAAGAAATAGTGGACGAAGCGATGGAAATTTTGCGGAAGCAATGCAGCACGCGGTAATTAACAGTGGCGCAAGTTTTCAACTTGCGTTCGTTTGATTCGCAAGTTGGAAACTTGCGCCACATTTTCTAATGCAAGACGTTCTCTCAAAACTCGGCCTCACTGAAGACAACGCTGGCGTCTTTGACGGCGAATGGCGCGGCGGTGGCGCGAAAATTGACAAAATCTCGCCAATCAATGGACAAAAACTGGCCAGCGTTCGCACAGCTTCTGCCGATGATTACAACATGGCAATTTCGCGCGCATACGAGGCATTTTTGAAATGGCGGAGAACGCCTGGTCCGGTTCGTGGTGATACCGTTCGCCGTCTCGGCAACGCCTTACGCGATTTTAAACATGATCTCGGGCAACTCGTTACGCTCGAGACCGGAAAAATTATCGCGGAAGGCGAAGGCGAAGTGCAGGAGATGATCGACATCTGCGATTTCGCGGTTGGTCAGTCGCGCATGCTTTATGGCCTGACGATTCAATCGGAACGGCCGAGTCACCGTTTGATGGAGCAATGGCATCCGCTCGGCGTTGTTGCGGTAATCAGCGCTTTTAATTTTCCGGTCGCGGTCTGGTCATGGAACGCCACCCTGGCCGCCGTCTGCGGCGACGCGACAGTTTGGAAAGCTTCGGAAAAAACGCCGCTCACAGCGATTGCCGTGACGAAAATTGCCGAGCGCGTTTGTCGCGAGACCGGCGCCGATCCGGCGATTTTTACGTTGCTCATGGGCGACCGCAAAACAGTTGGTCAAAAATTGTCGGCTGACCTTCGCATTCCTTTGATCTCGGCCACCGGCTCTGTCCAAATGGGCCTGAGCGTTGCGCAAACGGTTCATGGCCGCCTCGGCAAGACAATCATGGAGTTGGGCGGCAACAACGCGCTCATCGTCGCGCCGAGCGCCGACTTGGAAATGGCAACCCAATCGATCTTTTTCGGCGCTGTCGGCACCGCGGGTCAGCGTTGCACCTCGACCAGGCGCGTGATTCTGCACGAATCGATTGCCGATAAAGTGCGCAGCAAGCTTTTGGCCGCATACAAAAGTTTGCGGATTGGAAATCCACTCGATCGCGAGACCTTGATGGGCCCCTTAATAGATAAGAGCGCAGTGGAAATGGTGCAGCAGTCCATCCAGCGATTAAAGGATGAGGGCGGCGAAATTCTTTACGGGGGCGGGCGCCTTGACGGTGAACAATATGCCGGCGGTTGCTACATGACGCCATGCCTGGCGAATGCGAAACCCGATTTCAAGATTGTCTGTCATGAAACTTTCGGGCCGCTGCTTTATTTGCTGACCTATCGGCAATTCGACGAAGCGATTGCGATCCAAAATGGTGTGCCGCAGGGACTGACGTCCGCGATTTTCACGAATGATGTGCGCGAAGCGGAGAAGTTTGTCAGCGCCATCGGGAGCGATTGCGGCATCGCCAATGTCAACACAGGCACGAGCGGTGCGGAAATTGGCGGAGCCTTTGGCGGTGAAAAAGAAACTGGCGGCGGACGCGAAAGCGGAAGCGATTCGTGGAAGATGTATATGCGCCGGCAGACGAACACGATCAATTTTTCCAGCGAACTTCCATTGGCACAGGGAATTGAATTCGGCAGTCCCGACGAAGGCAGCGCGACGGCGTGAGCTATCGCATTTTGCCTCTCCCTCGCCGGCCACCTGCACCTGCACTTTAACTTTCACCTACTCTCATCTGAGAAGCGCAAGTGCACGTATTGCCTCCGGTCATCCTGAGCGGAGTCGAAGGATCCCGAGGAAGTCACCTTCAAGGTCTCGCCATGGATCCCTCGGTCCGAGCCAGACCGGCGTTTTCGCTCGGGATGACGAACCTATCCAGCCGTCGTCAGTTCAAAGAGTCCACCAAGCTTGTCGGCCGTCTCGATGCTCATGATGAACTTCTGCAATTCTTTGCACTGATCCTTGCCGATAACATCGCCACCGAGTGCGGTGAACTTGACCGCAATTTCATCCTCGGTCATGGGATCGCGCGGATCGCCCTTGGGAACATCAACGCGCGTGGAATACGATTTGCCATCGTTAGTGGTGATCGTGACGCGACTCGGCTGAAACTTGGGAAAGAGCGCTTCGAACTCTTCGTTCGCAATAACTTTCACCTTGTCCATGATTGGAATGAACGCCTTATCACGAACCCGTTCTTCTTTGAATTGCAGCGGCGTTACCATGCCGTCGACCAGTCCCGCAGCCATGCAATAAGGCAGGGAATGATCGGCCGTTT
>QHRJ01000015.1 GCA_003220075.1 Verrucomicrobiota bacterium | reverse complement strand
CGCAGCGCGCCACTCTCGAAACATTACTGGAAGCGGCCGACGGCAAGAAGGTCTTGCGCATCGTCTTGAAAACCGACGTGCAAGGTTCGTTGGAAGCTTTGACCAGCGCGCTCAATCAGATCGAGAGCAAGAAAGTCGACCTGGAAATTATCCATGCTGGGGTCGGGCCGATTTCGGAAAACGATATTCTACTGGCGAGCGCGTCCAACGCCGTCGTCATCGGCTTCAATGTCAAAGTGGAAAACATGGCGGTGACCGCGGCGAAACACGAAGGCGTGCAGGTCAAACTTTACTCGATCATTTACGAGCTACTCGATCAGATCAAAGAAGCGATGGCGGGCTTGCTCGAACCGGAACATCGCGAATCGGTCATTGGCCACGCCGAAGTGAAACAGGTTTTCCAGTTGAGCAGAGGGATCGTGGCCGGATGTCTTGTCACCGATGGTCGCATCGCGCGCACGGCACGCGCGCGTGTCCTGCGTCGTCGTCAGCCGGTCTACGATGGCGGGCTCGCGACCTTGCGCCGGTTCCAGGACGACGTAAAAGAGGTGCGCTCGGGACTCGAATGCGGAATCAAGCTAGGAGATTTTAGCGAATACCAAGTGGGCGACATTATCGAGTGCTACGTGCTCGAGCAGATCGCGCAGAAGCTCTGAGCCGTTAGACGTTGAATCGTTACAACGTTTAAACGGCACCGATTTAACTCTTTTAACTATTCAACGTTTCACCTTTATATGAAACATCGACTATTGCGCGTAAATGAAGTGCTCAAGCGCGAGCTCAGTGGAATCATCACACGCGAAATGAAATTCGAGAAGGGCCTGGTCACCATCAATCAAGTGGATGTGACCTCCGATCTGAAAAACGCGCATGTCTTTGTCAGCGTCCTCGGCACGGCGGGCGCAAGCGTGATTAATCAGCTCGAAGCGCATCGCGCCGCCTTGCAATCCGCCCTGGCGAAGCATGTGGTTTTGAAATACACCCCCCATCTCGTTTTCCATCTGGATGATTCGATCGAGCGCGGCACGCGTATCATCGAAATCATGCAGGAGATTGAATCGACCCGCGAGAGCAAAGCGTGAACGAACGCGATGCCAGGTTTGCCGAAATTGGTCGTGCCTTGCGCGAGCACAACAAATTTGCGGTGCTAAGTCACGTTCGCCCGGATGGAGACGCACTCGGGAGCACGCTGGCGCTGAGTTTATCACTGAAAGAACTCGGCAAAGATGTCCGGGCCTGGAACGAGGATGGAATGCTGGAGAAATATGATTTTCTGGCGCGGGCCGAACTATTAACCCAACCCCCGAGCGCACCGGAGGATTTTGACGTCGCTGTCGCGCTCGATACCGCAGTGCAAAATCGTCTCGGCACCACCGCCGCCGCCATCCGCCATGCCAAACTTTGGGTCAATATCGATCATCACCCGAGTAATCCGCGTTACGGCGATCTTGTTTACATCGATCCGACGGCGCCCGCGACCGGCCAAATTCTTTTTGAACTCCTAACGAACCAAAAATTTCCCATCACACCGGCAATCGCAGAAAATCTTTACGCGGCGATCTCGACCGACACCGGTTCGTTTCAGTATCCGAATACATCCGTGCGCACGTTCGAGATCGCGGCGGAGCTGGTTCGTTGTGGCGTAGACGTCGGACGAGTCAGCCAGCTGCTTTATGAGAATTTTCCACGCCGGCGCATCGAGTTGCTGCGCGACCTATTGGACACCATGCGGTTCGGGTGCGACGGAAAGCTAGCGTGGTTCAGCTTGAGCAAGGCGTCCGCCCTCGCGCTTGGCGTAATTCCGGAGGATAACGAAGGGTTGATCGATCATTTGCGCGCAATTCGCGGCGTGATCGTGGCAATTTTCTTCGAAGAACTGACCGATGGAAAAGTGCGCGTCAGCATGCGCTCGAAAAATGAAGCGGTCGATGTCTGCGCGATTTGCACAGAGTTTGGTGGTGGCGGCCATGTCCTCGCCGCCGGGGCGCGCGTTCGTGGGACATTGCCAGAAGTAGAGAAAAAAATCGTGGAACAAGCTTGTGCAGCAATCGAGCGCAACACCTGACGGCGTTCTGCTGGTGGACAAGGCCGCAGGGATGACGTCGCACGATGTCGTCGCGCTGGTGCGGCGGCGTTTGCAAATTCGAAAAGTCGGTCACTGCGGCACGCTCGATCCGATCGCCACCGGTCTCCTGCTGCTCACCCTCGGACGCGGTACAAAAATTCAGGATCTGCTCATGTCTGAGGACAAGGAATATGCCGGAACGATGATGCTCGGAGCGACAACAAGCACACAGGATAAGGAGGGCGAAATCATCGAGCAGCGCGAAGTGCCGGCGTTCGACGAACAAACCATTCGCGCCGTGTTTGAAAAATTCCGCGGCGATTTTTATCAAACCCCGCCGATGGTCTCCGCGATCAAACATGCTGGCATTCCCCTTTACAAACTCGCGCGTCAGGGGAAAACAATCGAGCGCGAGCCGCGGTTGGTTCACGTTTACCGTTATTCAATCGATCGGATCGCTTCACCAAAAATCGATTTCACCGTTGTCTGCAGCAAAGGTTTTTATGTTCGCACTTACGCGCATGATATCGGCGTGGAACTTGGTTGCGGCGCACATCTTTATTCGCTACGACGGGTGAAATCGGGACGATTCGAGGTCGCGAACGCGATTTCGGTTGAGCAGATTAAAAATGGCGAACCGTCCGAAATTGCCGCGCGCGTCCTGTCTTTGCCGCAGGTTTCGCGAATGCGGGGAGCGTGAGGAAAATGACGAATGACGAATGACTGACCTAATGACGAAATTCGAACCTTCGCGCGCAGATGAAGATTCGTTTTGGTTCGATGGCGAAGCAACCTTTGTGCGCGAGGGGCCGGAACCAGAGCCGGTTTACGATTTGGAAGAGCGAACGGCTCGATTCGGTGAAGCCATCATCGATTTTGCTAAAAAGATTCCGCGCGGCCCGCTAACTGATCGAATTATCGGTCAACTAGTCGGCGCGGGAACAAGCGTGGGCGCAAACTACGTCGACGCTGATGATTCCGTGTCGAAAAAGGAATTTCTTAAGTGCGTTGGAACCTGCAAGAAGGAGGCACGCGAGACGAAATATTCTCTGCGCATGGCGGTTCGCGCCGTTCCTGAGTTAAAGCCCGATGCCAGAAAGTTATGGTTGGAAGCGAAGCAGCTGCACCTCGTCTTCGCGAAAATCTGGCGAAGCGGAAAACAACGGCGGGAAGAACACAAATGACGAAGCTCCAAGCACGAATGTTTCGTCATTCGTCATTCGGATTTCGTTCGTCATTCGTCATTCGTCATTCGTCATTTATCTGATGGAAATCCTGCGTTCCACGACCGACCTCACGAAGTTGGAGGGTCCGATCTTCCTCGCCATCGGCGCCTTCGACGGCGTGCATCTCGGTCACCAGGCAGTCATTTCCACTTCCGCGCGACATGCCCATTCCGAAGATGGAACCCCGGTTGTGGTCACCTTCGATCCCCATCCAGCCAAGATTTTGCGACCAGAGAATCCGCCGCATCTCATCACTTCCACGCCCCACAAGATCGCATTGATTCGTGCTCTTGGAGTCGGGCATCTCCTGATAATTCCTTTCGACAAAAATTTCGCGCAAACCGAGGCAGAAAATTTCATTGCGCAACTGACCGAGAGCGCCAAACCGCTGCGCGAAATTTGTGTCGGCCATGAATGGTCATTCGGAAAAAATCGGGCCGGCAATCTCGCGCTCCTGCGCAAACTGGGCGCTCGGTATCACTTCAACGTTGTCGGAATCCCGCCAGTGAAAGTGAACGGGGCCGTCGTCAGCAGCACGGCCATTCGCGCCCGAATCGAGCGCGGCGATTTCGCCGGTGCGGCCACAATGCTCGGTCGCGACTACACCATTCTCGGCACAGTCAGGGAAGGTTCAAAACTGGGGCGACAGCTCGGTTTTGCGACCGCGAATTTGAGCGCGCACAGCGAACAATTTCCGCCCAACGGCGTTTACTTTGTCGAGGCCTGGATCGGAGGGGTCCTGCATCACGGCGTCGTCAATGTCGGCTTCCGCCCGACTGTTTCGGGCGAAAAAGCCGAGCGCGTAATCGAAGTTCATCTGCTCGATTTCCATCGCGACATCTACGGAAGCGATATTGAGATCAAATTTGTGCAATTTCTCCGGCCGGAGAAAAAATTCGAAAACGTCGAGGCGCTTGGGCAGCAAATCGCGACTGACGTAAAGAAAGCGCGCGAGCTTTGCGCTGCCTAGGAACGTTAATCACTGCGGCTGCATCGCAGTCGCCAGTAGGCGAACGTGCAATATCGCGACCGATAGCGCATAGGTGTAGCGGCGAAATTTAACGCTACACGGTCGTGTGGCGGGTTCGGGCGAGCGCAGCCCAAAGCCCGGCAATTGTCATCCCGGTTCCGCAGGCGAGGATCAGAAGAAGCAATTGCAGCGGTCTTAAACCCGACACCCGCGCGAATGCATCGTGTACGAACATCCCCTCTCCCGACGCGAAATAGGCAATCACCACCGAAACAATCGTCGCCGCGAAAATAATCAAAGCGCGCTGCGTGCTCCAGGACCAGCGCCGTCGCGGAAGTTGTTGCATTACTCGCGCGCTAAAGCCAGCGTCATCTATATACGGCGCTTCGTCACGCAACCGCGCATCGAGCAAATTATCGAGGGGGTCGTTCATTTAGGTGGCCCAGGCAGCTAGCATTTTCTTCAATTTGTCGCGTCCGCGCAAGACATTCGTCTTCACCGTTCCCAGTGGAATATCGAGAACACGGGCCGCTTCATCGTGAGACAACCCATTCTGGCAGCAAAGGGTGACGGCGGTGCGCTCGTGCGGCGGTAAATTAGCCAGCGCGTTCATGAGATCATGACGCAGTGCCGGGTCCGTCGTTTGCGGATCAAGCTCGGCCTGTAATTGGTTTTCATCGATGCCGACAAGTTCTTTGCGCTTGCGGGCATTCTCGCGGAAAACGTTATAAGCGATTCGGTAAAGCCAGGTGGAAAACTTTGCCTCGCCCCGAAAACTTCGGATGTTTTTGTAAGCACGAATGAACGTTTCCTGGGCGAGATCATCGGCCAGTTCCACGTCGGCGCGCACGAGCTGGCGCAGAAGGCCGCGTACGGGCGATTGATGGCGGCGAACCAGCTCGCCAAAGGCGTGCTGGTCACCATCAACAATAACTCGCGCGAGCAGGTCGGCATCGGTCAGCTCCACATCATTGTTTCAACGCTTTCTCGTCGCGATAAGCAAGCCGCCACGCCAGCAGATAACCCAGACCAATCAAGCCGGGAATCAATCCAAGCGCCCAGACGCCGTTGTCCCAACCGGCACTGATTCCGAAAAACATGACCACACCCACGCCGACCGAGACGAGCACGATACCGCGGCGCAAATCGTACCACGGACGCACGGTTACCGGTGCAGCCGCGGGCGACGAGAGCAATTCCGGCGGAACGGGCTGACCTTTCTCCACCATCATCCGCACCGTGCGATGCAACGAACGCGTCTTGGCCCAGCCGCTAAACATGATGACGGCTACAATGGCGACTGGGAATCCAAACACAGCCAGCACACTGACAACAACGATCGGGAGAACCTTTGCGGGTATGTCGTTGTCTCCATGATGGCGATCGACATCGTGCTCCTCGCCGTTGCTCCCATCGACGGTGATCCCAAAGCCCTTGTGTTTAAATTTGCGATCGACCCGTTCCTTGATCTTGTCCGCAAATTGATTGGCCGCGGAAGCCGTCGCCGAAATCGCGGGGGAAACTGAAACAGTGGGAGTAGCCGTTGCTGCGAGCGCGGGCGACGGAGCCGGCGTTTCTGGCGTAGCGGCAGGTGTTTGTGCGTAGATGGCCAGCGCCAGGCCAAAAATAGCAGCGCTGCCAAGAACAAATACTTTTATAGTTTTCATTTGCTTATGAGATGCAGAGAAAAGCGAGTTCGGATTCAAGAAAATGAGATCGGTGACCTCTAATCTGGGGGGACATACGCCATCATGTCCCAAAATTTGAGACGCGACGGGCGCGCGTCCCTCCGAGGCTGTTGGAGCGGGTGACGAGACTCGAACTCGCGACGTCCTCCTTGGCAAGGAGGTGCTCTACCACTGAGCTACACCCGCGCAAAGTGGGCTCAAATAATCGCTCGCACCTTCGCCAGCGCAACATTTTTTGCTGTGGCGTCATCGAAGCGGTTACAGAGAAATAGGCGTTTGGCACAAACACCTCTACAATGGTCATTCCGAGCGTTAGTCGAGGAAGCCCGCTGCGAAACCTTTAAGATAACGTCAGCGGGATCCCTCGACTCCGCTCGGAATGACGATGATTTCACCTTCTCTTGAAGAGTTCCGAAAGCTCGCGAGCCGCGGCAATCTGATTCCCGTCGTCGCTGAGATCGTCAGCGATGTCGAAACTCCCGTTGGCGCATTCCAAAAAATTGGCCGGGATGGATTTTCATTCCTTTTCGAATCGGCCGAGCGCAACGAAGAATCGGGACGCTTTTCACTTCTCGGGATTGATCCGCTATTAATCGTTAGCCAACGCGAGCGCGATGTGGCCATTCGCGAAAAATCTGGCTCCGCCACCAATCGCAACACCTCCGATCCGCTCGGCGAACTGCAACAGGTCCTCGGCGAATTCCGCTTTGTCCCGCGCGATGACGTTGCCCATTTTCAAGGCGGTGCGGTCGGCTTCGCCGGTTACGACGTGGTTAGATTTTTCGAGCCAAAAGTGCCGATCCATTCCCGTGGCGACCTCGAATTGCCGGAAATGATGTTCATGGTCGCGGGGACGCTCATCGTCTTCGATCACCGTTTCCGCCTGATGCGCATCATCGTGTCGGCCGATCTTCGAAAGCAAAGCGTGGAAGATGGTTATACCGGCGCCACCAAACAAATCGCGACGCTTTTGAAAAAACTTGCCGCGCCATCGCGATTGCAACCGATCGCGGCACCAGCTGCAGGCGACACGCCTGCCGCTACAGGATTCAAGAGCAACACCAGCGACTTCGAGAAAATGGTTCTCCGCGCGAAAGAATACATCGTTGAGGGCGATATTTTCCAAGCCGTGCTGTCGCAACGATTCGAGTCGGAATTTTCGGGCGATCCGCTCGATCTTTATCGTTGTCTACGCTTTGGAAACCCCTCGCCCTACATGTTTTTGCTGAACTTCGGCGATGAGTTTTGCGCGCTCGGCAGTTCGCCTGAAGTGCATGTGCGAGTGCGCGGTCGCACCGCGGAACTTCGGCCGATTGCGGGGACCCGTCCGCGCGGCGTCAGCGCGACCTCGGACGAAGCAAACGCGCGCGATTTGCTGGCGGATCCGAAGGAGCGCGCCGAACACGTGATGCTGATCGATCTCGCACGCAACGATCTGGGCCGGATCGCGCAAATCGGTAGCGTCCGTGTGACGGAGCAAATGACAATCGAGCGTTACAGCCACGTCATGCATATCGTGTCGCATGTTGAGGCGCGGTTGCGCGATGGTTTGAACGCCTTCGACGCCTTTCGCTCCACTTTTCCCGCAGGTACCGTTTCGGGTGCGCCGAAAATTCGTGCGATGCAAATTATCGCCGAGCTCGAGCAAACGCGGCGCGGATTTTATGCGGGGGCGGTCGGCTGGTTTGGTTTCGATGGGAATTGCGATAGTTGCATCGCGTTGCGTTCGGTGGTTTTGAAAAATGGAAAAGCGTTTGTACAAGCCGGCGCCGGGATCGTGGCCGATTCCGAACCGGCGCGCGAACGCGAAGAAACCGAGCGCAAAGCGATGGCGGTCCTGGCCGCGATCGCACGCGCAAAAAATCTGTAGCGGCGGGCGTCTCGCCTGCGAGAATTCGAATGCAGCCGACACGGCTGCCGCCACAAAATGCTGCTTTTGATCGATAATTACGATTCGTTCACCTATAATCTCGCGCAGATTTTCGGCGAGCTTGGCGCTGAAGTTTTGGTGAAACGCAACGATGAGATCGGCCCGGCTGACATTCGAAAACTTGTTCCGGAACGCATTTGCATCTCGCCCGGACCGGGCCGGCCGCGCGACGCCGGAATTAGTTGCGACGTCATTCGTGAATTCGGACCGCACATTCCGTTACTCGGCGTTTGCCTCGGTCATCAATGCATCGGCGAAGTTTTGGGCGGCGAGATTGTGCGGGCACCGAGATTGATGCATGGAAAAATATCGGCGATTTCGCACCACGGCGCGGGCGTTTTTGAAAACGTGACACAACCGTTCGATGCTACCCGTTATCATTCCCTCGTGGTAAAGCGCGATAGTCTGCCGGATTCACTCATCGTCACCGCAGAATCCGACGACGGTGAAATTATGGGGCTGCAACATCGCGAATTTCCGATTCACGGAGTGCAATTTCATCCGGAATCGATTTTGACCGGCGAAGGGAGAAAATTGCTAGCGAATTTTCTTAATTTGTCATCCCGGGCCCAGTCGAGGGATCCCGGGGCGAAAACTTAAAGGTAACTTCCACGGGATCCCTCGGCTTTCGCTCGGGATGACGGAGCGTGAACGCGAAAATACTCCGTCATCCTGAACGAAGTGAAGGACCTCACAGTTGGTGATTACGCACACTTAATCGCATGACGTATGACCAATCGAGAGGTCCCTCGCTGTCTGCGCGGCTCGGGATGACAGCGACGGCGTCGCCTAAGTTAACTGATCACATCATGTATCGTGCGCACTTCGTTCGCCATTTGCTCGAACTCGTCGAGCGTGAGGGCCTGCGCGCCATCGGAAAGCGCTTCGTCCGGTTTGCAATGCACTTCGATCATCAAACCATCGGCGCCGACCGCGACTCCGGCACGCGCCAGCGGCGTGACCATGTAGTTTTTGCCGGTGCCATGCGAGGCATCAATGATTATGGGCAAATGCGAAATACGTCGCACCGCCGGCACGGCGGCGAGATCGAGGGTGTTGCGGGTATGCTGGGCGAAGGTGCGGACACCGCGTTCGCAAAGAACGACTTGGTAATTGCCTTCCGACATAACGTACTCGGCTGCGAGCAACCATTCCTCCAGCGTCGCGGCCATCCCTCGCTTGAGCAGCACCGGCAGCTTTGAACGCCCGACGCGCCGCAATAGAGTGTAATTTTGCATGTTGCGCGCACCAATCTGAATCATGTCGGCATATTTTTCGACGAGATCGACTCCTGGCTCGTCGAGCGCTTCGCTAACGATTTTTAGACTGAATTTTTCACGAACTTCGACGAGAATCTTCAGTCCCTCCTCGCCCAAACCAGCGAAGGCATAGGGTGAGGTGCGTGGTTTGAACGCGCCGCCACGGAAAAATTTCGCGCCAGAATTTTTCACGACCTCGGCGATGGCAAAGGTCTGCTCGCGTGTTTCAATCGCGCACGGCCCGGCGATCATGGCGAGTGAGCCATTTCCGATTTTCGCACCACCGATATCGACAATGGTGCGGTCCTGCTTCAGATCGAGCGTGATCAGCTTGTAAGGTTTGCTCACGCGAATGGCTTCGGCCACGCCAGGCAGGTTTTCGAAATGCTGCAAACTGATCGCGCCCTTATTGCCGGTGATGCCGATAGCGGTGCGAGTGGCGCCGGGCATGGTGTGCGCACGCAAACCGAGTGCCTCAATCACGCGGACGACGCCGGCGATCTCGGCTCCGGTGGCATTGGCATTCATCACGACGAGCATAAGCGAGCTTCCTTTTTCCTATGCAATGGCGCTCGCTGCAAGCCAGTCTCGCGCTGCCTCCACATCCACGTCCGTCAATTCGTGCCCGCTTTTCTGAATTCGCACCTCAACGTCGGCCTTTCGGTCGCGCAACAATTCGGCCAGCGCGCTGACCTGATCCGGCGTTGCAATTGGATCGAGATACCCGCCGCAGAGCAGGACGGCGCAATTTTCTAACGAGGCATCCGGTGGATGTGAAAGAGGCACCATTGGTCGAAACAGGATCGCGCGGCGAAATTTCAATAAGCCGAGAAGCATCATCGCCGAGGCGATGTTTGCGCCATTGGAGTAGCCGATCGCGACCAGCGTGTTCTGGTCGAAACCGTGTTTCTTCGCCGCAACGGAAACAAAATTCGCGAGTTCGTGCGCACGCGCCACGACATCTTTTTCATCGAAAACGCCCTCGGCCAGCCGCCGAAAAAATCGCGGGGCACCATTTTCCAAAACTTTTCCCCGCGGACTGAGCAAGGACGCATCGGGATCGATGGCGCGACCGAGCGGAAGCAAATCATTTTCGTGTCCGCCGGTGCCGTGCAGCAAGAGCAGTGTTCGATCGCCAGTCCCGGGAATAAATCGATAAGTGAAATCGTTCATGATGCGGCCGAGTGGTGAAGATGAATTGTGGGAAGCACGCGCTCGATCTCGTTGCGCTTTGGCTCATAAACAGGCGGAAGTTTTAAGGTTTCGCCCAAGGCATCGACCGGTTCATCGATATGGAATCCGGGTCCGTCGGTGGCAATCTCAAACAAGATGCCATTGGGTTCCCTAAAATAGATCGAGTGAAAATACTGGCGGTCGATTACAGGCGTAACGTTGAGACCTCGCGCGACAAGCTGCTTCCGCACCCGCAATTGTTCTTCGTCATCCGCCGCGCGAAAGGCAATGTGATGAACCGTGCCAACCGCGATCTGGCCGAAGCCAGCTTCGGATGATACCAGATCGATTGCCGAGGATGCGTATGAGCCGTTGCCGCGCAAACGCCGTCGATTATTTTCTTCCGCAACAAACTCGAATCCGAGAATTTCGGTGAGCAGTTTCTCCGTTGGGTCGGGCCGTCTGACTTCGAGAGTGGGCGCGGCAAATCCGCGGATAGCGCGCTCGGAAGGCAGCCGGTCATTCCGAGCGAAGTCGAGGGATCCCGTCGCGGAATCTTTAAGGTAACTTCCACGGGACCCCTCGATGTTGCTCGGGATGACAATGAGCTCGAGCTGCAATCCATCAGGATCGAGAAAGCGCAGAGCGTTACTGCCGAACTGTCCGGCGATTTCCTCGGCAATCACATGATTTGCACGCAATCGCTCTTTCCAAAAGGCAATCGAATTATGTGGAACGGCGAAGCTGATCGTGGTCACCTGCCCGCTTCCGCGGACGCCTCGTCGCGCTCCCGGCCAGGGAAAAAACGTAATGATTGTTCCAGGGCTCCCGATGTTATCGCCAAAGTAAAAATGGTAGCTGCCGGGATCGTCGAAATTTACGGTCCGTTTGACCAGACGCAGTCCGAGCGTCTCGGTGTAAAAGTCGAGATTGAGTTGCGGATCTCCCGCGATCGCGGTGATATGATGGATGCCGGCGCTGCGCATGGGGAATTGGAAGGCGAAAGGGTAGCGTGGCCGGAAAATTTAGCGACGAATTTTTATGCTTGTCGCGGCGCCAAAACGAGCTTTAGACTTTCTGCATGAAGACGGTTTTCCTCGCGTTGTTAGCAGCAGCCATGGCCACGCCTCTCGTGCTGGCCGCGCCGAAAGATGAGAAAACAAAGTCAACGAAATGGAAAATTACGGGTCAACTTGAGGAAGCCTGTTCTTGTAACGCGGCCTGCCCGTGCTGGTTTGATTCCAAACCGACCCGCGCGACGTGCGGCGGCAATCAAGTCCTTTTCATTCAAAAGGGGAATTACGGAAACGTGAAACTCGACGGACTGGCCGTTGCCAATTACGCGCAGAGCCCGGAAAACCAGACGATGATGGATTCATTCGGGAAATGGAATTTTTCCACGAATTACATCGACGAAAAAGCCAATCCCGAGCAACGCAAAGCGTTGGAAGCAATTGCGGCAGCCGTGCTGCCTTCGAATAACGGCTCGAAGAATTTCAAAACTGTTTACGTTCCAATCACGCGTAAAATCGAAGGCAAAGATCACATCATTACCATCGGAAACGTCGCCACGTTTGCCGGCCATTTGGTCGAAGGTGGTCTCGGCGGTTCATCGAAGATTACCAATCCGCCGGGCGCCGATCCCCTTCACCATCAGTACGCGCAGGGCAAGACGACAAAGATGACCTACAATGATTCTGATCAGAATTGGGATTGGACAGATACGAATTACATGCTCGGAACCTTCACGCTCGACAGCGATCAGTACACGAAGTTTGCCGCCGGGTTAGCGCAGAAAATGGCGAAGAAGGAAAAAACGGAAAGCGCAGAGAAGAAATAATTTTTTGGTATTGGGTTAATGTTCGTTTGGCGAAGGCGAGCCAGCACAGTCTGGCTCGCAGCCACCGAAGCGACGTTGCGTGAAGTTGCGGGCCAGCGGCTCGCGATTATATCCACCCGCGCGATTGGCTGACAACGTTTTCGCGAGCACAGACCACCAAATCAATCAAAATCGGGAAGCGGCTGATTATTTACAGGCCGGTCACGAGTAAGAATAGGATTAGGAATAGGAATAAAACTTTGCTGATTCCGGCAGGCGCAGCCTTTGGGACGGGAGAGCACACAACTACGGCGATGTCGTTGCGCTTACTGGAGCTGACAACACGTGGCTGGGGAGCGCACGCGCCTCGCCGCAAATTCTTCCCTGAAGGCGTTGCGCGGGGCGCGCAACACAGCACGCGAGGGCGCGTGCGCTCCCCAGACAAAGAGTG
>QHRJ01000014.1 GCA_003220075.1 Verrucomicrobiota bacterium | reverse complement strand
CGCTCATTGGCGAGGTGTTCGTATGCTACTCCAATCGCGGCGATTTCGAATTGACTTTCAGCAAAGGCCCGGGCGTCACTTTGTTAGTCATGCGGACTGATCCCGCTTTTGCTCGCGTGCAAGGCCCACTCGCACGCATTCCCTGGTCAGGGCCGCTTCAGCAGCCGCCGGCGCGGGCCAGCGGTTGGCTCGCCTTGCGTCAGGAAATTCTGCGCAATCCGCAAAAGCGAATTGTGCAGGTGAGTGAAGGATCGGAGACTTTCGTGCTCCGCTTCTAGGCCGGCTTTTCTGCGATGCGATTCAGCGAAAAGGTTGCCTTTCTTGTTACGGAACGCCGTGGCCTGATGTGGAGCGTGGTCGTACTGATCGCGATTGTGAGCGTCGGCATTTTGATGGCATTTTTACGGCTCGATACCGAAGTCCTCAATTTGTTGCCGCGCGGATTTGATTCGGTCGAAGGCCTGAAGACCTACAACAGTGAGTTTGCGCAGACGCGCGAGCTGACCTTCGCCCTTCTTTGTCAGCCCGAGGATGTGGACAAGCTCGAAGAATTCGCGCCGAAATTCGTCGAGCGACTGCGCGCGCAACCGTGGTGCGTTCGCGTGCTGGCGGGTTCGCCCATGGAAACGCCGGATGGAGTGCGCGATCTACAACGAATCGCACTCCCGCTTCTGCTCAATCTCGAGCCGGACGCTTTTGATCGCGCGATTTCTTTGCTTCAACCGCAGAAAATTCAGGAACGCCTCGCGCAATTGCGCCGGGAAATCGAAAGCGGTTCGCCGCGGCCGGAAATAGAGCTGACGCTCGATCCACTCGGCCTAATCACGCCCTCCCTCAAACCGTTTGCCGGCAACGCCGCCATGGAAACGGATCAGCCACTGACTTCGCCCGATTCCACTATGCGCGTTTTGCCGACCGTAACGAACCAGCCAAGTATCAGCGCGTTTGATTGCCAGAAACTGATGAAGCAAGTGAATGCATTTCGCGCATCTGCAGTCGAAGGCTGGGATGGCGGCAAACTCGAAATGCTCATCACCGGACGTTCCGCTTATGTCGCGGAAATTTCGCTGAGCATGCGCCACGACATCGTCGCCACCGTGCTGAGTTCAATCGCGCTGGTAGGCGCCGTTTTTTTTATCGGATTTCGGCGGTGGCTCCCGTTGCTTGGAATGGGCTTCGCTCTTCTGCTTTGTTGCCTGATTGGACTGGCCGCTGGCCTTCTGATTTTTCATCGCCTCAACATGGTGACGGTCGGTTTTTGCGCGATTCTGGTTGGCCTCGGTGTCGATTTCGCCATTCTGATTTACGGGCGCTATCAGCAAGCTCGAAGCGAAGGCGACGAACATCGCGTTGCCGTGGCCGACGCCGTTCACAGTCTTGGCCGTGCCGTTTTCTTCGGCGCATTAACTACCGCCGTCGGTTTTCTCGCCCTCGTCCTGAGCAACTCTTCGGGATTTATTCAGCTCGGCGTCCTTATCGCCATCGGAATTTCCGCGGCCGGGCTATTAATGACGACGGTTTTTTTTCTATTCGTACCGCGAGGAAATGTTCCGTTGCGCAGCGATTGGATTTTAGGTTCGGTGAAAAATTATGTCCATCGCATGCTCGCCCGGCCGCGGTCCATTCTCGCAATTAGCGCTCCCATTCTGATCGCGCTGCTGATTATTGCGATCGTTCCGCAAATTCCGCTCACCTTTGAGGCAAACGCGCGATCACTGGAACCGAAGAACAGTCGCGCCGGCACCGCGCTCAGTTTGAT
This sequence comes from Verrucomicrobiota bacterium, assembly GCA_003220075.1. Lineage (GTDB taxonomy): Bacteria > Verrucomicrobiota > Verrucomicrobiia > Chthoniobacterales > UBA10450 > AV69. The sequence continues at coordinate 16,888 of QHRJ01000014.1, read as the reverse complement.
CATGCAGAAAATGCCAGTTCGCTGGGAGCCAGTCCTCGGAATCGTCCGTGCCGCCACCGAGCAACAGCTGCACGATTTCTGGAAAGCGATTTCGCAGCATTGGGCCGAGTTGCAACGCGACGGCAAAATTAAGAGCTTCTCCACTCCCGACGCGCTCGCCCTTTCACCGCGGGAAATGCAACGTAATCGGCAGAAGCTCGCTTCGATTAACTTTGATGCGGCGCGAACTGCCTTGCAAAACGCGCTTACTCAAAATCGATTTAACCCCGGCGCCTTCGCTTCCGCCTTCGAGTTACTCAACCAGCTCCAGGCCGCGGCTGCCCCTGGTTACAAAATCCCATCGTGGCGCACGCAATTGCCGCCGGGCTCCGCCTGGTGGTTTTTGGTCGAACGCTATTTCGCGCAGGATTCACTGACCACGACCGGGTTTGTCACCACCAACGCCCCGGTGGCGAGGCAGGAAGAGAAGAACGTCCTTGCACGCGAACTGCCAGTCGCAGGAATCCCGATCACCCTCTCGGGCTGGAGTTATACTTTGACCGATCTGGTGCCGTGGTCGCATCGGCAGTTACTCCTGATCAGTGCGTTGATGGCGATCTTCGATGCCTCGCTTCTGGCGATTCTTTATCGTGACTTCCGTCTCTGGCTCGTGCAGGTGATAACGCTTGCCCTTGCTGTCGCGGCCATGATCGCTTCGATGAAAATGTTCCATGTGCCGCTCAATTTATTAAATGTGCTCGCCTTCCGCCTCGTTCTTGCGATCGGGGTTGATTATGGAATCTACGTCTTGTTAGTTTGGCAGCGAAGCCACGACGTCGCGCGCGATCTTACCGGGGTGGTGAAGCCGGTTGCGCTCGCTGGATTGACTGCGATTGCAGGATTCGGTTCCCTCGGTTGGGCGCATAACCCGACTTTGAGCGGACTGGGGATTGCCTGCGCCATTGGCTTGTTCTGGAGCCTGGCCGCGACCATCTTCTTCACTTTGCCGGCGGCAGTTGCAGTTAAACCAAAGCTGCCGCAGGAACATTTTACCGAAGCGGAACTAGAACATGCGTAAAATAATTACTGTCAGTTTTCTGGTGGCGTCGTTCGTCATCGGTGTGAAAGCCGAGCCGCTATCGCCCGCTGAGGTCAAGAGCTTGCTCGAACGTATTCGCGAGAAGCGCGCCGCAGCTCCAAGTATGCAGGCAGATTTCCAAGAGCAACGAAAGGTTCACTTGTTGGACGAGCCGATCAACAGCAGTGGAAAAATTTGGTTTCAGGCCCCAAACAAATTCCGCGTCGAACGCAAAGGCAACGCTCCAAGCATCACTGTGAGTGACGGGCAACAGCTTTGGATTTATTACCCAAATTTCAAATCAGCCGAGCATTATTCATTGGCCAAACGCTCGCCGCTTGATGCCGCCATTTCCGCGATCACGACAGCGCTTAACTTGGAGAATGTCGAACATACCTTTCACATCATCGCTGCCAAAGCGGAAAAGGGTTACGACCTCGAGCTGACGCCGCGCAATCCATCGATGAAGCGTATTTTCCAAAAGTTGTTGTTGCACCTGAGCGACGATCTCTTTGCCGAGCGCACGGACATGCTCCAGCCAAACGGCGACCAGATTGTGACGAACTACCAGAACCCGAACCATGCCGCCATCCCGGCCAGCCAGTTCGAGTTTACGCCCCCGCCGGGTACTGAAGTCAGCACGCCGCTAGGGAAATAAGTCGCTTGCGGCCAGTCATCCCGAGCGGAAGTCGAGGGACCTCGTCGCGCTACCTCGGAGAAGATATTTCAGGGTGCCTGTTTTTTGCCTTCTAATTCATCCGCCAGTGTCCCTGCATCATAAACTTTCCGTAAAGCTTCACTGATGGCCGCAGAATCGACGGAAACGGCGCGCGCTTGTTTGTCGGAGAAAATGCAATCGAGCACGAGCGATTGAATGTTTCCGTCGAAAATGATGCCGACGAATTCGTTCGCCTTGTTGACTACTGGACTGCCGCTGTTGCCGCCTATGATGTCCGCGTCGGAAACGAAATTAAACTTTGTTGCCAGATTCAATTGCGGTTTGCGCTTGATCCAGCGCTGGGGGAGATCGAATGGCGGCTGATTATCGTGTTCGGCAGCGCGCTGATAGAGGCCAGCGAAGTCCGTAAAAGGCGGAATTTGTTTGCCATCTTCCTCATAGCCGGCAACTTTTCCGTAGGATAGGCGCAGCGTGAAAGTCGCATCCGGATAATTGCTGGTGCCTTCAATCGCGAAACGCGCTTTCGCGATTTCGGCATAAGCCTGCCGCTTGATTTCCTCCTGCGCCTCATGGGCTTTGCGTTCTTCCCGAGCCGGAGCGTCGATCATTCGTGCGAGATCGAGCATGGGATCGTGCGCCGCCTCCAGCGCCGCCGCGTTTTTCGCGTAAAGATTTTTTCGGAATTCGACACCTTTCAATTTTATTCCGCTGATCAATTCTACCGCGCGCGCGTGCGGCGATTTGCCGGCAAGGAGCTGCTTCAGCAGCGGATCGTTGCCACCGAATTTCTCGGCGAAATCGGTCAGTGAATCTGTTAGCCGGAGAATCTCGTAATCATCGTAAACCGGCTCGCTCGAGAAAAGTTCCAGCTCCAGTGATTCCTTCGCGCTATCGCGGAATGCTGCAATTCGTTCGCCGTTCGGTTTGACGCGTTCGTCGATTGCGCGGGTGAGCAAGCGCGCATACTTGAACAGCGTCCCGTAGAATGCCCGGGGGCCGCGGTATCCAACCGAGACCGGGCGTTCTTGTTCCAGATAATCATAACGCGGTGCGATCCTGACTAATTCTCCCTGCGCTTTTTTGATTCGATCGTAGGCTGCGATTGTCGATTTTAATTTCGGATCGCGTGAAATCGCATCGCGCAATTTCTTTTCGCGCGCTTCGATCGCGCTCCAGATCTCCGGATCAAACAGAGCCGCGATATAACCGTCGTAGCGTTTGCGATTGTTTTGATCGCCAAAGAAATCGTCGCGCGCTCTTCTCGCATTTTCGAACGAGCGTTGTCCCCAGGCGTGCAACAATACTTCGCGCCGGTTAAACATCTGGAGCCAGGTCGGCACCTCGCGATCGCGCCGGTCGGCCAGTTCATCGACCGTAAGTTGCCGGTCCGTTCGCCCCGGACTTCCGCTAACGAAAGTTAGCTCGCCATCGCTCGGCCCGATCGAATTCCATTTCAGGTAATGCTCTATTTTTGCGGGCTGCCCGTTTTCATACGCCCGGAAAATGCAAATATCGAGATCAAAGCGGGGATATTCGAAATTATCGGGATCGCCGCCGTAAAAAGCCATCTGCTGTTCTGGCGCGAAAACAATCCGGACGTCGTCGTAACGCTTGTAACGGTAAAGATGATAAACACCGCCTTGATAAAGCGTGACGACATCGGAGCGCAGGCCGGTTTTGTCTTTGCTTTCCTTTTCAATTTGCGCCATTGCGTTCTCACGCGCCTTACTCGCGGCGTCAGGAGACATGCCAGTTTTTACCGCGGCGTTCACTTGTGCGGTTACATCTTCGATCGACATCAGCACGTTCAGCTCGAGATCGGCGCATTTGATTTCTTCCGCGTTGGTCTTCGCATAGAAGCCTTCCTTCAAGTAATTGCGCTGCTCGCTCGACGCTTTTTGCAGCGCATCCGCGCCCACGTGATGATTGGTAATGCAGAGTCCATTAGCGGAAACGAATGACCCGCTTCCACCGGAATTAAATCGGACGCTGGCTTTTTGTAGATGTTCAAGCCACTGCGGAGTGGGTTCGAATTGATACCTTTCCTTTAATTGCTTGAGCGGCGGATTGGTGAACAGCCACATTCCTTCGTCGGCCTGGGAGGAAATTGCAGTGACAACCAGCATGGCGAGAGCAATTCGGAACGAGATCATCGCCGAATGTAGAATCCGAATGGCTCTGATGGAAAGCTTACTCTTGCTTTCAGAAATACGACCTATAAGGCATATAGGACATATAAGATCCATTGGCAAATCTTCCTTGGAAGTGCCGGAAGCCTTGCTTCCTTCAACGATATTTTGTTTCCCCGATCGCGCAGCCTGAATCATCTGGTCGACTGTGCGGTCTCGCCTTTCCAAAAAACGCGCACAGAATCGCACCGTGCCTTGGAAAACCACGAGCGCTTTCTGGTAAGCGAGTAGGCCGGCGTAGCCGCCATGGGGCGGAATGACAGAAATCAAATTAATTGAGGTGGCGCGGGCCAGCCTTGAAGAACTGCTGGAGGATTATCGCGATTTTCTGCGCGTACGAGGACTGAATCTCTGGCGAGAGAATAGCCGCGAAGCGCTGTTTGTGCGCAAACTGGGGACGCAGCAAAATGTGCCTATAGGACCTATCAGACTTATATCGAGAGCATTTCTGGAAGAGGGCGGCCTGCGCGAACGCATAACCCGAGCCCGGTTGGCGGAGCGCGCAAAACAGAAGAGCCTCTGAACAAACCCGGCGGTTCGGAGACCCCCTCCTTGAAAAGTTGTTCTCGCTACTATTGCACGGACGTAGTTGATTCCGCTAGTGCCAAAGAAAAATTCAGATGGTTCACACCGCTCCAGAGTGCTGGTTCTGGTGGATGAATCGAACGTCGGCAGTTCGGTGCGAACAGCGGGACGCGGCCTTGATTGGATCAAGTTGCGCGATTTCCTCGCCGGGCCGGCCACGGACCGCGACTTGATCGAGATGGTGGTTTATGCCGGATTGCCACCGGCGACTCCGGCATGGCAGGAGGAACGCGATAAGAAAAACAAGTTCGTGCACTGGCTGCGCTCCAATGGGTTCATGGTCGTGACCAAAGACGGGTCGCCCGCCGAAGAAGGGCATTACAAAGCGAACGTTGACGTGATGATGGCGCTCGATGCACTCGAGCTTTCGATCGAAATGCGGCCCGATCTAGTCATTCTTGTGACCGGTGACGCCGATTTTGCATATCTCGCCATCAAATTGCGGCGACACGGGATTCGCGTGGAAGTGGCGTCGGTGGCGGCAAATCTTGGAAACATATTGCGATCGGCGGCGAACGACGTGATTGACCTGGCGCCGTTGCTCCGGACCTTCGAGATCAACGTTCAGGATTCTGCGGCGCGACCGCGCGCACAACAACAGCGGCGACGCCAGCCGCGCTTTCGTCCGCTTGCGCCTCGAAACGGCTAACAGAACGTAAATCGTCGAGGCGACAGCATTCTCGGAAATACAGGTAGCGTTCTTCCCTTTTTCAGTCCATAGTGCTTCGTCTGCTGCGACTTTCCGAAGCGCGATCTGATTCTATCGCGCCTTGGAAATTAATCCTCGTCAGCCGTTTGACTTATTTAATCGATTATGAACGCCGAACTCGTCAGAGCCGCCATCGAAGTAGTCCACAATCAGCAAATTCTTGTGAACATCGTTTCACGTCGTGTCCGCCAACTCACCCTCGGACATCGTCCGCTCGTCGAGTTCGCTCCAGGGATGGGCCATGCCGACATAGCGCTGACTGAAATCGCGAACGGCAAGCTGGCGTTCGAGTCCACGTTTGGCCAGAACGGCAATACGCCGCCGCAAGTTGTCCCATTTCCGGAAATCAACGGAGGCAAGAAAACGAAAAAAGCCGCGTAGAAGGCCGCGAGCCTGCTCGTGGGTTATCAGGTTATCCGGAGGAGGAAGCGAAAAAGCTTGGAACTGCGTAAGCGAGGGTAAGAGTTAGGATCCTATGGGACACAGTCAAGGAAGAGACAACGTTAGGAAACGCGCCGCACGTCGCAGAAAAACCGAACGCCTAGCCCTCGCAAAGAAAAAGCAGAAGCCGGCGAAATAGTTCACTGCAGGAGTCAGAAGTCGGAAGAAAGAGCCGCGGCTTCGAGAGGCGACATTTCGTGGGGGTGTTTTCGCGCGGGAAATTTTCGTCGGCCTATCTAATATAGGATGGTGCCCTTAACGCCCCGTCCCGGCCTCACTCTGCACACCAGCAACCGTCTCGAGCGGCTGGCCGACGAGCTGGCCAAGCTTATAGCCGATCCACTTCGGTCGCCTATCCTCCCGGAAATTGTCGTCGTGCAAAGCAACGGCATGCGGCGCTGGCTCGAACAACAGATCGCAGAACGCCACCGCATTTGCTCAAACGTGCAGTTTCCGTTTCCGCAAAAGTTCTTTCAGGATCTTTTGCAGAACGCGTTCCCTCAAGCCGAAGCGACGAATCTTTTCGATCAAGAGGTAATGACGTGGCGGATCATGAAAGATCTGCCGCGCTTTGCTACTCGTCCGGAGTTTGCTGCGGTCGCCAATTACCTCCGCGGCGAACGCAGTGAATTGCGCGCCTTTGAGCTGGCCCGAAAAATCGCTCACGTTTTCGACCAATATCTCGTCTTTCGCCCGAAGATGATTTTGGATTGGGACGCGGGCGAGGGCAAGGATTGGCAACCGATCCTTTGGCGCCAATTGCAGCAAGCCGCCCCGGGCCAGCATCAAGCGGCGTTGGGATTGCAACTGATCGATGCACTCAAGCGTAAGCGCGCGCCGGTTCCGGAGCGCATCTCGATCTTCGGGGTCTCGACCCTGCCCCCGTTTTACATCTCGCTCATTGGAGAGATTTCAGCGCACTGTCCAGTCCATCTTTTTGTGATGGAACCGACCCCCCATTGGTGGGGCGATATTCGTTCGAAGCGCGAAAAGGCACGAGCGAAACAACCAGAGTTGTTCGGATTTGACGAGGAAGAAGCAGGCGACAACGAGTTGTTAGGCGCAAACGGAAAAGTCGGTCGCGACTTCTTGAATCTCATCGCTGAGCTCACGCCGGTGGCGGAGCACGAATGTTTCGTTTCACCAGCGAAGGCGGAATCCGGAGCAGCACCGGTGCTGCTGGAAATCCAAAATGATATTTTCGAACTGAAATCGGGCACGGCCAAAGTAAAACGATCCCTAGAGTCCAGCGATCGCTCCCTGCAAATTCATTCCTGCCATAGCGTCGTGCGCGAGCTCGAGGTTTTGCACGATCATCTGCTCGATCTCTTTCAGCATGATCCTGCGCTGAAGCCGAAAGACATCATCGTAATGATGCCAGACGTTTCCATGTACGCGCCCTTCATCGATGCGGTATTCGGCGTGCCGGAGAATCCGAAGCACAAAATTCCGTACTCGATTGCTGACCAGGAAGTACGCGCCGGCAGTGGAATCATCGACACATATTTTCGCATCTTGGAAATTTTGCCGGGGCGTTTCACGGCAAGCGAAGTTTTTGCAATTCTGGAAGCACCGGCGGTGCAGCGCTGTTTTGGAATTGCGCCAGCAGAGATGGAAACGATTCGGCGTTGGGTGGACGAGTGTGCGATCCGCTGGGGGATCGACGCGCAACATCGGGAGGGACTGGGCTTGCCCGCCTTCGCGGAGAACAGTTGGCGGTACGGGCTCGACCGGATGTTGCTGGGTTGCGCTCTGCGACCGGAGAACGGGGAACTGTTCGACGGAATTTTACCATTCGATGAAATCGAGGGCTCGGATACGGAACTCCTCGGAAACTTTGTCGAGTTTGTAGAACGGCTTTTTTCGCACACTGCTGAATTCAGCAAACCGCGCTCGCTCTCCGAGTGGCAAGGCGATTTGCGCGACACGCTCGACGCTTTTTTCGAAGCCGAGGAAGCGGCGCAACGTGAATTGAACCAGCTTCGCGCCGCTATCGCCGCACTCGGCGAAATTGGCGCTGCCTCGCTTAACGAAGACGCGGTCCCGATCGATGTCGTGGTCGCGCAACTGGAACATTCTCTCGAAGAGTCAAGCAGCGGTGCCGGTTTTCTCTCCGGGCAGATGACCTTTTGCGCGCTCAAGCCAATGCGCAGCGTTCCGTTCAAAATCATTTGCCTTCTTGGATTGAACGACACGGCCTATCCGCGGCACGATCGCGCCCCGGGTTTTGATCTGGTGGCGCAACATCCGAAACGCGGAGATCGAAACATCCGCGACGTTGATCGCGAACTTTTTCTGGAGGCACTTCTTTCCGCGCGCGAAGTTTTCTATCTCAGTTACGTCGGGCAATCGTTGCGGGATAACAAGCCGCTGCCACCGAGCGTGCTGGTGAGCGAGCTGCTCGATTATGTTGCGGAAAATTTCGACGCCCCCTTCGCCGAGTTCGTAAGCAAACATCCGTTACAGGCCTTCAGCCCGCGCAATTTTCAAGGTAATGGCAGATTATTCAGTTACTCGGCGGACAACTGCTCGGCTGGAATCGTCTCGGAAAGAGATCGCTTCGAAGCACCGCCATTTTTCGATCAACCACTAAGCGAGCCGGACGAGAAATGGCGTGAAGTGGAAATCGCGCGCCTGGTGGAGTTTTTTTCCCATCCCGCGAAGTTTTTTGTGCGGCACCGGCTGGGAATCGACCTGCCACGCGACCGCGAAGAAGTGGAAGATCGAGAACCATTCGCCCTTCATCCGCTCGATCGTTACAGCATTGAGCAGCAATTGCTGGACGATGCCCTCGATGGGGTTGGTCCGGAAACCGCTCTCGCGTCGGTGCGGGCGTCGGGCGTTTTGCCGCCGGGTGGAACCGGCGGACTAATTTTTGATGAGTTATGCGCCAACGTAACGACGTTCGCCGACGCCATTCGGCAGCAGGTGGCGGTGCAAGCGCACCCGGCAACTATTATTCGTGCGGACATTGGCGATTTTACTTTGAGCGGTCGAATCGATCGTGTCCGCGGCGACATTCTGCTGCATTACCGGCTAACGAGATTAAAAACGAAAGATTTCGTGCGGATCTGGATCGCGCATCTGGCTCGGAACTTGACCGAGCAAAAACAGGCGCTGCTTTTCGGAAAGGAAGGAGAGGAGATCGCCGGCTACGAATTTCCGCCGATGGAGAACGCGCGCGAAGTTCTGACTGACTTGCTGACGATTTATTGGGGCGGCCTCCGCCAACCGCTGCGGCTATTTCCGCGAAGTTCCTGGACATTTGTCGAAAAAATCTTTGCCGGGAAAAAGCGAGACAATGCGCGCTATTCCGCAAAAAACGATTGGAAGAGCAACGAGTACGACGACAAGAGCAAGGGCGAGCGCGACGATGGCTACATCAAGCTAGCGTTTCGCAATCGAGATGACGTCCTCGATGAAGAATGGGAAAAGATTAGCCTTCTGGTTTTCGGGCCGATTTTTTCTGCACGCAAACGGCGATGAAACCCGAATTCAACGCTGTACAGACTTCGCTCGAAAAGGGATTCACCGTCATCGAAGCGAGCGCAGGCACGGGGAAGACAACGACGATCTCGGCCATCGTTTTGCGATTGCTGGCAGAGCAGGGAATCCCGATCGAGCAAATTCTGGTTACTACCTATACGGAGCTTGCGACCGCGGAATTGCGTGGTCGTATTCGGGAAACAATCGCGGATGCGCTGGCGCGGACGCGTCTGCCGTTCGTCGCGGAGATTGTCGAAAGAGTCACGGACCGAAAACAATTCGAACGCAGTTTGAAACTGGCGCTGCAAAGTTTTGATGAAGCTCCCATCTTCACCATCCACGGTTTTTGCGCGCGTGTTTTGGCCGATCGCGCATTCGAAAGCGGAGTGCCGTTCGAGGCCGAGTTGGTGACGGATCAATCTCGTTTCCTTCATGAAGTCGTGGACGATTTTTGGCGCGCGCATTTTTACACCGACGACAGCATCATGGCCGGGGTGCTGCGGGAGAGGCTGACACCGGCGCGTCTAGTTGAGTTGCTCAATCAGCTAACCAACAATCCCACTTTGCGCGTTTCGCCGCCGTCGGAAAATCGTGCCGCTCTGGCAAAGAAAATTACCGAGCTGTGCCGCGCGGGGGCTGACCCCGAGGAATTCACAGAATTGGCGGGACGTTTCGTCGTCTCGCTTCAAGCGGAATTTTGTGAATGGGCGCGTGGGGAATTGCGCCGGCGGAAGACAGATCGCCGCGTTCAATCGTTTGATGACATGCTCACACGACTGGACGAAGCATTGGGGGGCGAGAGAGGGAAAGAGTTACGAAAAACTTTGCGCGAGCGTTTCACCGTCGCGCTGGTGGACGAGTTCCAAGACACCGATCCGGTGCAGTATTCGATCTTCTCGCAAATTTATGGCGGTAGCGACAGGTCAGTATTTTTTATCGGCGATCCCAAACAGGCGATCTATGGATTTCGCGGCGCGGATGTTTTTACTTATTTGGAAGCGGCAAAAGTCGCGAATCGCCGTTACACCTTGCGACGGAATTGGCGTTCGGAAGCGAAGCTCGTCGATGGAGTAAGCACGATTTTCAGCCGGCGCGACGATCCATTTGTCATTGAAAGCATCGATCTTTCGCCGGTAACAGCATCGGGAAAAGCCGATGCCGAGCCGCTTACGATGGGCGGCCGTCGGAATCAACCGCTGCGTTTCTGGATCGCATCGACTGAGGACAAGGCACGACTGGAAGAAGCGGTGGCGGCGGAGATTGCATCATTCTTGGGCGGTGAAACCAAAATCGGGACGAGGAAGATTGAGCCGCGCGACATCGCGGTCTTGGTGAATAACAATACACAGCCAGTCGGGATTCAGAGAGCGCTAGCGGATTATCGAATTCCATCGGTCGTTTACAGTGCGGCGAGCGTTCTCCAATCCGGCGAGGCGTCGGAGTTATTGCGGATGCTGCTGGCAGTGGCGCAGCCGACACATGAAAAAATGGTTCGGTCCGCGCTGGCGACAGAGGTGTTCGGCCTCAATGCGAGCGTGCTGGGAAATTTGTCGAGCGATGAAGCGGAGTGGGAAACGACGCTCAATCGCTTTGCCGATTACCATCTGCTGTGGCGAGACCAGGGTTTCGTGCAAATGATGCGGGCGCTTCTTATCGGCGAGAAGGTGCGCTCGCGTTTGCTCCGCTGGCATGACGGCGAACGTCGGCTCACGAACGTTTTGCATTTAAGCGAACTGTTGCACGCAGCTTGTCTTGAAAATCGCCTGGGCATTGATGGGCTGATCAAGTGGCTGGCGCGGCAAATTTCGCTCGGCGGCGAACTGAAAGACGAACATGAATTGCGTTTGGAAAGTGACGAAGACGCGGTCCGGATCGTTACCATTCACAAAAGCAAAGGGCTCGAGTACGACATCACGTTTTCGCCGTTTGTGCGCAAGGAGCCATGGAGCGGGTCGAAGGAATTTTTGAAGTTTCACGAAGACGATCAACTCATGCTCGACCTGGAAGAATTACCGGAGCACAAAAAAATCCGGAGTCGCGAAGAGCTGGCTGAGATAGTGCGCCAGCTTTACGTCGGACTCACGCGCGCGAAACATCGCAGCTATCTGATTTGGCAGGAGAGGAAAACAAAGTCCAAGTCAGCGCTGGCCTGGCTGTTTTCCAAGGAAGCGTCAGCGGACGCATTTCTGGAGAAAAAGGGAGAATCCAACACCAGCTCGAATGTGCGAGCGGCATTTGCCGAAAGCGATGCCATTTCGATTGAAGATTTGCCCGAAATCGGTGAAAAAGTTTTCGCACCGACATCAGCGTTACGAACATCACTGGCAGCGCGAATTTTCGATAAGGAGATCGATCGAAGCTGGCGTATTTCGAGTTTCAGTTCGCTGATCAGCGGGCGAACGGAAGAACCGGAGACACCGGATTACGATAGGCTGGAACCTGGCGTCGAGATTGCGGAAGAGCCGGTCCTGCCGACGCAGGGGATTCACGCTTTTCCCGGCGGGATGCGGGCCGGGACCTGCCTACATTTGATTCTGGAGGAACTCGATTTCGCCGATCTTTCGCAACTGCGGCTGCTGGTGGCAAGAAAGCTGGACGATTTCCATTTCGAAAACTTCGATGAAGTGGTGTGCGACACGTTGGAGAAGACGTTGCGAGTTCCGCTTGGGGAAGATGGCTTCACGCTTTCCCAAATCTCGCGCGCGTCACGTTTGTCGGAACTGGAGTTCACTTTTCCGATCACGGCATTGACCACGATGCGCTTGCGCAAGGTGTTTCAGGTGGAGGAGCTCCCGTTGGCCATCGATCGCCTGCAGTTCACCCCGGCCAACGGATTCATGAAAGGTTTCATCGATCTCGTTTTTGAGCGCGAGGGACGTTTCTATTTTGTCGACTGGAAATCGAACTGGCTGGGAATCGATTCTACCAGTTACGCACCTAAGAATATTGCGACGGAAATGGCGCGGAATTTTTACAATTTGCAGCTAAGCATTTACGCGGTGGCGCTGCATCGCTACTTGCAACGGCGTTTGCGAGGTTACGAATACAAGAAGCATTTCGGAGGCGCGTTCTATATTTTCCTGCGTGGAATCGATCCGGGGAAACCGGACAACGGGATATTTTTCACACCTCCGCCGCGCGAGTTTGTGGAACAACTTGATAAAGTTTTTCATGGCGACTCCTGAGCTCGAGGTTCATTTCATCGATCAGCATTTCGCCGCGCTAATGAACCGGTTGGCAAAGGTTCCATCGGCGGAACTGGAGTTGGCCACCAAATTGGTCAGCAATTTTCGCGAGCGCGGAGACATTTGCGTAGCGCTACGAGCGATTACTTCCACCGATGCGTCGAAAATCGGAGGTCCGGATGTCCCGCCGCTGAAAAGTTGGGTAAGAAAATTGCGCGCCTCGGGAGTAGTGGGCGCGCCGGGAGAGTTCGCGCCGCTCATACTAGATAAGGCGGAGCGGCTTTATCTTCAGCGGTACTGGAAGTACGAGGATGACCTGGGGCGCAATCTCCAGGCGCGCCTGAGGGGTAATCCGATTCGCGACTTCAACCAAACTGAGCTGGCCAAAAATCTCGAGGGACTGTTTCCCGCGAAATCTGATTTCCAAAAAGTCGCAGCTTTCGTGGCGGCAACTTCGCAGCTCTGCGTTATATCGGGCGCGCCCGGAACGGGAAAAACACGCAGCATTGTTTTGATCTGTGCGCTCCTGGTCGCGCTTGCCGGAAAACGGGAGCTCAATTTCGCGCTGGCCGCTCCAACCGGCAAAGCGGCGGCGCGGCTTAAGGAAACAATCGCGCAAACGCGGTTCTCGCTGCGGCTGCCCGTCGAGCTAAAACTTCCGGAGGATGCATCAACCATCCAGCGGTTACTCGGGGCCAAGGGCGACTCGCCGCATTTCCGGCACCACGCAAAGAATCCGCTGGCGGCCGATGTCGTGATTGTGGACGAGGCGTCGATGATCGACCTGGCGCTACTGGCGAAGCTGTTCGATGCGGTGCGACCGGATGCGCGTATTATTCTGGTTGGCGACAAAGATCAGCTTGCCTCGGTAGAAGCGGGAAGCGCCTTTCGCGACATTTGCACAACCGGTCTCGAGCTCGGAATCTCTGTCTCGTTAGCAGAGGCTTACGCGAAATGCACAGGCGAGAAATTGGAGGGCACGAGTGCGAGCGAAGCGCCAATTCATTCTGTCGTAGTTGAATTGCGGCGCAACTATCGCTTTACACCGGAGACAGGAATTGCCGAACTAAGCAGTGCCATCAATCAGGGCGATGCCGAGGGCGCAATCGCGGTTTTGAAAAGGGGCGGGCGAATTCGCTGGCGGCCAACGCCGTTGGCAAAAAATTTCGAGCGAGAAGTGCGTGAGCGCGTCTTTCCACGATTCGAAAAGTTTTTAACGCTGACCGATCCAACAGATGCCTTGAATCAACTGGCGGAATTCGCAGTTTTGTGCGCGTTGCGCCGTGGGCCTTTCGGCGCCGAAGCGGTGAATGCCTTGCTTGAGCGAATGCTGCGTGAAACCGGGAGAACGGAAGGTAACGCGCGTTGTCATGTCGGGGAGCCGGTGATCATTGTGCGAAACGATTATAATGTTGGCCTTTTTAATGGCGACCTCGGGATTGTGCTGCCAGATGCGACCAGTGGCGAGCTGCGGGTTTTTTTTCGCGGCGAAGACAGCGATGTGCTCAATTTTGCGCCAGGGCGTCTACCGGCACATCAACCGGCCTTTGCGTTGACCGTGCACAAAAGTCAGGGATCGGAGTTTCGCGATGCGCTGGTCATTTTACCGGAAAGAGACGCGCCGGTGTTGACGCGTGAGCTGCTTTATACAGGTGTAACCAGGGTGCGTGAGACAGTGGAAGTGTGGGCTACGGAGCACATCTTGAGACAAACAATCGAACGAAAAATAGAGCGGAGCTCGGGATTGCGGGACCGACTTTGGAAGAAAAACGACGGCAGTTAATTATTGACTTCGCTGGCCTAAATTTGAGACATTGCCGCGTGAATCTGACGCAACCATCTGGGAAATAATGGTTGGAAAATCGACAACTCACCATGGGATTGGGGACGGACGCGGCCCAGTTTTTTTGATCCGCTAAGTTCAAAACGATGGCAGTCAGCCAGTCAATCACGCGCGAGAATCGGGTGATTTTTTCGAGCGGCGAGCGCGGATTCACCGCCAAAGAAGTGGTCGATTGCGCGGTCGTGCGTGGCGAAATCGATCCCCTGTGGAAAGTTTTCTTGCGCCTAGCCGAGTGCGATCGTCTGGCGAACGAACGGGAATTGGAAGTGGACGATTCCGCGCTCGATTCTGCAGCGATTGCGTTTCGTTACAAGCACGACCTAATCACGGCGGAGGAAACCGAGCGATGGCTCGAGGATCGCGGAGTTTCTCTGGCCGAATTCAGTGAATATTTTGCCCGCCAATATTGGGGCCGCTCTTATAGCGGCACGGTCGATCCGCCCACATCCAGCTATCAAACGGCGTCGCCGGAAGAGAAAGATCTTTTTCTGGTCGATCTGATTCTCTCCGGCTCACTGGATCGAATGGCGGAGCGATTAAGTTATCGGGTCGCGGCGCAAGCGGACGAAACGCGCGATAACAAGGCAAGCGTGACGGAAGAGCGGACCCGATTCCTGGCGGCGGCGAAAATTGATCAGGCCGATCTGGCAGATTGGCTGGCGCAGCTTGGCCGGGACCAGGAATGGTTCGATGAAATACTCGCGGCCGAGGCGGCCTACCAGCGGCGTGTTTCGAAAATTCTTACTGAACAGGCGTTCCAGAAAGAGCTGGGGTCGATGCACCTGAATTTCACGCGTTTTGAGCTCGAGACGGTCGAAGTCGATTCACGCGATGCCGCGGCGGAAGTGGTAGCCTGTGTGCGGAACGACGGCATGGAAATGAGCGAAGTAGCCGAAGAAAGCCGGTATCCGTTTCATCGCAGCGAAGTTTTGCTGGAGGACATTCCGTCGGAACAGCAGCAACGATTCTTGAGTATAAAGGC
Source organism: Verrucomicrobiota bacterium (assembly GCA_003220075.1). Classification (GTDB taxonomy): domain Bacteria; phylum Verrucomicrobiota; class Verrucomicrobiia; order Chthoniobacterales; family UBA10450; genus AV69. The sequence continues at coordinate 1,732 of QHRJ01000014.1, read as the reverse complement.
CGGAGCACTGTTCGATCCCATTCCGCGGGGCGACGCCTTCGAAGTTTGGCGGGTGAAAACACGAACCGAACCGTCTTTGCAGGACCCGGTTATTCGCGCGCGTCTGGAGAGCCGAATTGTCGACCGCTGTTTCAATGAATTGCTAAGCAAATACATTGATTGGAAATTCTTCCTCCCTACGAACGAATGAACACCAAAGATGTCGATTTGCTGCGGCGTTCCGATCTCTTTCGGTTTTTACCCGACGAGCATTTCGAGAAAATCCGGCCGCTGCTTCAAGAAGAACGGCATGACTTTGGCGATTTGATCGTCAAGCAAGGCGATCCCGCCAGCGCCTTTTATATTTTAATTTCGGGACGCGCCCGGGTGGTGAAATCGGGATCGAGCAACGGCGAGGAAATTGTTCTAGGGACGCTTCGCCCGGGCGACAGCTTCGGCGAGGCCGCGCTTACGGAAGGGGGGACGCGCACGGCGACTGTTCGTTGCAGCACCTCGGTCGAAGTGTTGCGACTCGATCGAGCCGACTTCCTCGCCTTGACCGAAAAGGCTCCGGATTTGAAAGACCACATGCAGGTGACGCGGCGCGCGCACACGCTGCAGAGTTTCCTCTACGAATTCAGCAATTTCGGGAGACTGCCAACGCTGGCGCTCCGTGGAATGATCGAAAAGCTCGAGCGGGTTCAGTTTCAAAGGGGCAATCTCATTATTAAAGAGGGCGATTCCGCTGGACCGATGTATATCCTGGAGAAAGGAAGGGCCCGCGCTTTTACGCAGAACAATGGCGCGCAGGTGAATCTCGCATTCTATCGGGATGGGGATTTTTTTGGTGAACTCTCGATTTTGAACGGCTCGCCACGAGCGGCTTCGGTCGAAGCATACTCGGATTGTGATCTTCTCGCGCTCAATCCGGATGCCGTGCGCAGTTTGAAGCAGAGCTATCCCGAATTCGGCAAGTTGCTAGAAGAACGGCTGGCGCAATACAGAGCGAAAACCGAAGCGCGCATTCCCCTCGATTTCACCGAGGAATTGGTTCCGGCGGAAACGCTGGCGCACAACAAAGTTGCGCTCGATGGGAAATTCGCGGTCAAAGAAAAGGAGGGCACGGAGGCGCCGTTTGCCGACGACGAAGGACATTTCCGGAAAAAAAAGCAACGCATCCGCAAATTCGAGCACATCACGCAGATCGATGAAATGGACTGCGGCGCCGCGAGTCTGGGCATGATTTGCCGCCACTTCGGGCGCAAGGTCAGTCTCGCGCGCATCCGACAGCTTTGTCACACTGCCACTGATGGCACGAGTTTGAAGGCGCTTTGTCGCGCGGCGGTCGAGCTCGGTCTGGCGGCGCGAGCGCTGAAGGTTTCGCTTCGCAATCTGTCGGTGATGCCCCTGCCCGCGATTGTGCACTGGGAAGGCAATCACTGGATGGTGCTCTACGACGTCGACGAAACGCAAGTGCGCGTGGCCGATCCCGCGCTGGGCTTACGCAAAGTTCCACGGAAAGAATTTGAGCAAAAGTGGTCGGGCTATGCCGCCTTGTTTGATTATACGATTGCCTTCGAGCAAGCGCCGGAAAGCAAACCGGGCATGGCCTGGGTCTGGCCGTTCCTGGCAAAGTTCCGCAAGATTTTGCTGCAGGTGTTGGGACTTGCGGTTGCGGTCAGTTTCCTCCAGCTGCTCTTCCCGGTTTTCACCCAGATGGTGGTGGACAAGGTGATCGTCGAGAATGATCTCG
>QHRJ01000013.1 GCA_003220075.1 Verrucomicrobiota bacterium | reverse complement strand
CACGCCGAAGAACCCACCGAGAACGCCGATGACGAAGCCGACTACGACGAGATAGATCGGATTAACGTGCGCCTGTGAGATCGGGAAAAACATTATTCGGAGCGACCTCCGCGCAGGAGTCGCAACAGTCCGGTCGTAACCGCTTCGAGAACAATGGCTTGTCCGATAATCAGAAGGATAGCTACGACGGCGTAAACCCGGATGTGCTGGGTTTCGAGTTGCACCAGCCACCCACCGAGAAAATGTAAAACGGCAAAGAAGTAGCCCGTGACCAGCGCGGCGTAGATTACGAGTTCCAGCGCAAAGGCGCGCAGCGTCCGGCGAACTGCTGTTTTTGAGCGCGGACTCATGTTATACTCTTTTCGTGCTCAGGATTGGGTGCGGTTGCGCGTGGTAGAAAGCCATTGCGTCAATTTTGATTGATCCTATCTTCCACGACATTTTTACCAGCTTTTAAAAATGGCCGACGCCGCAAACAAATACCCCGAAAATGTAGATGGAAAGTTCTACGTCGATGACCAGTGCATCGACTGCGATCTTTGCCGCGAAACCGCACCTGCGAACTTCCGTCGTAACGATGATGGTGGGCATTCCTACGTTTACAAGCAACCCGAATCGCCCGAGGAAGAAGCGCTCTGCAAAGAGGCGATGGAAGGTTGCCCGGTCGAGGCGATTGGCAGCGACGGCGCGTAGATTTCTGTAGCGGCGGTCTATGACCGCCGGATTTGATGTCCAACAAAAAGGCTCGGCGCTCACAGAGCGCCGCTACAGCCGTCGCCCTCACCATTGCCGGATCGGACAGTAGCGCTGGTGCTGGTGCGCAAGCGGACCTGAAAACGTTCACCGCGCTCGGCGTCTACGGACTTACCGCCATCACCTGCATCGTCGCAGAAACACCCGGAAAGGTGTCGCGCGTTCAGGCGGCCGATCCCGAAATCGTGCGCGAACAAATCGAGCTTTTGCTGAAAAGTTTTCCGGTTGCCGGGATTAAAACTGGCCTGCTTTGCAACGCAGAAATCGTGGCGCAGGTAGTGCGGAGTTTACGCAAAGTAAAAGGGCGCCGACTAGTGGTCGATCCCGTAATGGTTGCGACCACCGGCGACATTTTGCTCGCCCCGGAGGCGATCCAGATTTACGAGAGCGAACTGTTCCCGCTCGCGACCTTGATCACGCCGAACCTGGACGAGGCGACACGGCTGCTGGGCGATCCGATTCGAGATTTGGCGGCAATGCATCGGGCGGCGAGAACGCTGGCAAAAAAGTATGGCACCGCCATCTTACTAAAGGGCGGTCATCTCTGCGGTCGGCGAGCAATCGACGTCTTGTCTTTCGGCGATTGCACCAAGGAATATTCGGCGGCATTTCTGCCAGGCGTGAAAACCCACGGAACCGGCTGCACCTATTCGGCGGCAATTACGGCCGAGTTAGCGAAGGGCGCGAAGCTCCCCCGTGCAATCGCGACTGCGAAAAGATTTGTCTCGTCCGCCATTCGCTTGCATTTCGTTTGGAAATCCGGACGCGGGAAAATTTTCGCCCTCAATCCGTCACGCTAATCATATCATCCGAGCGAAGTCGAGGGATCCGCCGCGAAAGCTTAAAGGTAACGGATCGGAATCCCTCAACTCCGCTTCACTGCGCTCGGGATGACGATCATTTCTTTTCCCAAAGCTTATTTTCGAGAGAATCACTCGCAGCCTCTACTTCCGCCGCCTGTTTGCTCAGGCCCGTCCCGCGACCAAGGACAATTCCTTCCCAACGCGCTTCAACGACAAAGGTCTTGGCATGCTCGGGCCCGGTCGCCGAAAGCACTTCATAGATCGGTCCGCACATGGCGATGCTTTGCAAAATTTCCTGGAGCTGGCCCTTGGGATTGATGTCGATCGGTTCTTCTCGCACCTGCTCGAGGGCAGCACGCGCTTCGCGTAAAACAAAGTCGCGCGCAGTAGCGAAATCGCTGTCGAGATAAATCGCGCCGACAATCGCCTCGAAAGCGTCGCCCAGAGTGGAAGCCCGCACGCGCCCGCCGCTTGCTTCCTCGCCGCGTCCCATCAACAAATGCCGTCCGAGATCAAGTGCCTGAGCGTGTGCCTTGAGCGCGTCGCGCGAGACCAAACGCGCGCGCAATTTCGTGAGTCGGCCTTCCTGTTCCCGTGGAAAATGGGCGTAGAGATATTCCGTTATGACAAGCTGAAGAACAGCGTCGCCCAAAAATTCCAGGCGTTGATTGTCTTCGTGATAGCGCTGTTTTTCGTGGCCGAGACTGGGATGGGTTAAAGCCTCCCTGAGTAAGGCTGAATTGCGAAACTGATAGCCGAGGCGTTGCTCGAGCGTTTCCACGTTAGTGTTTTTGAAAGACCGCCAGCGAGGTAATCACGTCCACCGCGCGCTGCAATACCGCGTCATGCAGATTTTCCTCCGGATTGCGGCGCTGCTGCCGGATATCGAACTCGGGATTGGTCCCAGCGATGAGCGCGGCTTCGTTAAAATGCGGGCGTTCGCGTTCGAAAACAAAGGTCGTTAGACCACGTTGCATGCTCAGAGCAAAAATCTGATGCTTTTGCGCGGGCGACAATTCCACCGGCAAATCCGGTTTCACGCCACCGGGAAAAAGCGACTGTCCATTCGGGCCGACGACTTCGCCGACTGCGATCCGCAGTATTTTTCCACTCGAAAGCGAAAAGTCCGAATATTCCACTGCACGTCCCGCGCTGGGTTGCCCGATCAACAATGCTTGCCCATGCGTTTTCAGCGCCGCCGCCATCGCTTCCGCCGGCCCGGAAGTTTCGCCGTCGATCAACACCATGATGGTTCCTTGAAAAACTGGGTCGTGATCATTGGTGAATGCACGATCCTGATGCGCCGCCGTCTTGCGCACGGTCCATAACGTTTTGCCCTTCGCCACCAAACGTTTCGTCATTTCCGCCGCGATATCGAAATCGCCAGAACCTGTGGCGCGCAAATCAATTACCACCGCATCCACCTTTTTCGAGGTGAAATCCGTCAGCGCTTTCTCCATCGCGCGCAGGTTGTCATTGGTGAGCGATCCGATCCGGATGTAGCCAATATGATTTCCCAGCACTTCGCTATAAAAAGGCGCGGGCGACTCCGGAGTCGTGGTTTTGTTCGCCATAAGCATCGCCCCGCCGTGCAAACGCGTCAGCAACCCTTCCAACGTCGCCCGGCTGATCTCCTGATCCTTGAGTGCGTTCGGATCAACAAAATTCGATTTCAGTGCGCGAATTGTTTCATCGATTTCCGCGGGGGCGAGAGAATCGACCGTCGTTTTTGTGGCAGCCGACGCGCTCGGTTCTGCCGACGGACTCGGTGTTTGCCCAAAAATCACAGACGCGATCCCGGCTAGGAGCGTGCCGGCCGCAATTGTTTTTGTCTTCATCGGACGGGCGCAGATTCTATGTGTGAGCGGGGCGCAGGGCAATATCGCGACGGAAACGGCAAGCTTCGAAATGAATTTGGTTAATGGCAGCGTAGGCACGTTCGCGTGCTTGTGGGACCGAGTCACCCAGCGCTGTGATCGCCAGCACTCGCCCGCCCGATGTCACGGTCTTTCCATTCCGCCGTTTCGTTCCGGCATGAAAAATCTGCACCTCCGGCAAGCGCGCCGCATTTTCCAGTCCCTCGATCGGTTTCCCGGTTTCGTATTTTCCAGGATAACCGCCGGAAGCTAGAATCACCGTCACCGCAATGCGCGGATCGAATTCGATTGCCACATTTTCGAGCCCGCCTTCGATCGTCGCGACCAATGACGGAAGCAGGTCCGATTTCATTCGCGGCAGAATGGCCTGTGTTTCCGGATCGCCAAATCGACAATTGAATTCGAGGACGCGCAAGCCGCTGTCAGTGATCATCAGTCCCGGGAAAAGAAGACCGCGAAACATCGTTCCACTTCTCGTTAGCCCATCGAGCAAGGGCTGCATAATCGAGCTGGTAAAATTGCCTTCGCGCTCCGTGTTCCAATTGTCGGCCGGACTAACTGCGCCCATGCCGCCGGTGTTCGGACCTTCGTCGCCATCGAGCGCACGCTTGTGGTCGCGCGCGGTCGCGAGCAGGCGAAAGGATTTTTCGCTGACGAGCGCGTGCACGGAACATTCGCTTCCGCGCAAACATTCTTCGATTATGATGCGCCGGCCGGCTTCACCGAAAGCGCGCTTCTCCATCATCGAGCGAACCGCCTGGCGCGCATCCGCACGATCGTGCGCCATCATGACGCCTTTGCCAAGGGCTAGTCCGTCCGCCTTGATTACGACAGGAAGCGCGACCTCATCGCAATAACTCAGCGCCTCCGCGCTAGACGAAAATGTGCGCGCCTCTGCGGTGGGAATTTTTTCCGCGCTCATCAATTCCTTGGCGAAAATCTTCGAAGCTTCCAATTGCGCCGCTTTTTTGTTCGGACCGAACACACGCAGCCCTTCCGCTTCGAACAAATCGACAATTCCGGCGGCGAGCTGGTCGTCCGGTCCGATAACGCTAAGATCAATCCGGTTTTCTTTGGCAAAGCGCACCAGCTTTGGCAGATCGTTTGCCGGGATCGAGACGTTCTCGGCAATTTCTTCGGTGCCGGCATTTCCGGGCGCGCAAAAAATACGATCGGCCTCAGGCGATTGGGCCAGTTTCCACACCAGGCCGTGCTCGCGACCGCCGCTGCCGACGACGAGAATTTTCACAGGAGCGAGCGTGCGTCAGCCCACCGCCAATGGCAAGAATCAGCGCGCACGCAACGTCGGCATTTCCGCTGGAGTAACGTAGATCGTTAGCTGCTCGGTGCGCCGGAGGATGGTCAATTTGCAGGGGGTGCCGATCCGGTCGCCAACAAGTTTCTTGTGCAAATCGTGCACGCTCGCGATCGGTTCGTCGTTGAAGGCGACAATCACATCATCGGGCCGAATGCGGGATTGTTCCGCTGGACTCCCTTTTTCAACCGACACCACCATTGCACCGCTCTCGCTCGTCAGGTGATAAAAGCGCGCCACCCGGCGATGCAACGGCGTGGTCTGCCCAGCCACACCGATGTAACCACGACGAATCCGCCCCTCCTTGATCAGCCAGCCGGCAATAAATTTGGCAGTGTTGCTCGCGATCGCGAAACAGATTCCCTGCGCGGGCCGAATCATCGCCGTGTTCACGCCGATCACTTCACCCGCGGAATTCGCGAGTGGCCCGCCGGAGTTTCCTGGATTCAATGCGGCGTCGGTTTGAATGATGTTATCGATCAGTCGGCCCGATTGCGCGTGCATGGAACGACCGAGCGCACTGATTACGCCCGCGGTTACGCTCGCCTGAAAACCGAGGGGATTACCAATGGCGATTGCGATCTGGCCGACGCGTAATGTTTCTGAATCGGCCAGCCGCACGTGGGAAAGTTGCGCCGCATCAATGCGAATCACGGCGAGATCGGTGTCCGAATCGTCCCCGACAAGGTAGGCGCGAGATTCGCGGCCGTTGGACAGGTTGACCACAATTTCGCGCGCACCATGCGCGACGTGGCTGTTGGTCAGAATAAAACCGTCCGGCGCGATGATGAAGCCCGAGCCGCTGCCGCCGCGCGAGCCGTTGGCCCGCAATTCGATGTTCACCACCGAAGGGGCGACCCGGTCAACCGCACTGACGATGGTGCGCGAATATTCATCGAGCAAAGCGATATCATTCTTCGCTGGGGTCCACGATGCCGGTGATTGCCTGCGTCCCGCCGTTTCGGACGCCACTAAAATATCAGGGCGACGGTTGCGTTTACCACTAATCATACAATGAATTTAAAATCCGATCGGCTAATCGCAACCGAAGCGCGGTTGACTGGCAACAGGGTCGCGCATCTTTTTGAGGTATTGAAATGAATCAAGTCGTCCACAATCGCATCTTTCTTCTTTCGCCCGCCTACGCAGGAGGCGAACGCGCGCGCATGATTTTGAGCGAGCGCGCGCAGTTCGATCTCGCCCGGCGATTGCGCGGCCGCGAACGTGCGACTTTGGGTGAAGTCTTTGCCTTTCTGAGTGGACTTTATTTTCGCGGCAAACTTGCCTACGCCAACGCCTTCGCCCGCACCGCCGACGGAATTTGCGGCGTCCTTGTCATTACGCCCACGCGTGGCCTGGTCGATGCCGCGACAAGAATCAGTTTACGCGATTTGCGCGATTTTGCCGAAGTCGATATTGATGAAGACGATCCGCGTTACCGTGAATCGCTCGCGCGCGATGCCCGGCGGCTTGTAAAAAAATTGAGCGCGGAATGCGAAGTTGTTCTGCTCGGCAGTATCGCCACCGGCAAGTACGTCGATGTTTTGCTGGAGAATTTTCAACATCGTTTGCGTTTTCCAGCGGATTTTGTTGGGCGCGGCGATATGAGTCGCGGCGGACTGCTGTTGCGTTGTGCGGTGGATAAAACGGAGTTGACTTATATTTCGGTGATGGGCGCTGTCCGCAGCGGCAAGCGCCCGCCGAAACTCACGCCGCGACGCTATACAAAGGAGTCGTCGATATGATTGTCATCCCGAACCGCGAAGACGGTGAGGGACCTCACCGATTCCCATTTCGTCACGCAACATATCTTGTGTGCTCAGATAGCTTGGGTGAGATCCTTCACTTCGTTCAGGACGACAGTGCGTTGGTTGCCGCGGGTGCCTGATCGAACACCCACAATGTCAGCCGTGCTCACGTCTCCGCTGCTGCCAATGGAAGCAAAATCAGTCCGTGAAATTCCGGCTGGCGATGGTTGGCAATATGAACCGAAATGGGATGGCTTTCGCTGCCTCGCTTTTCGGCGTGGCAACGACATTTATCTGCAATCGAAATCTGGCCAGCCGCTCGCTCGCTATTTCCCGGACATCGTTGTCGCGCTTTCGCAATTGGCCGCGAAAAAATTTGTCCTCGACGGCGAACTTGTCATCGATGTGAGTGGCCGTTTTTCCTTCGACGAATTGCAGCTGCGCCTCCATCCCGCTGCCAGTCGGGTGCAAAAATTGGCGGCGGCCCATCCTGCAACCTTCATCGTTTTTGACCTGCTCGAGACCGATGCTGGCAAATCGCTTCTGAAAGTCTCGCTGAGTGAACGGCGGATTGCGCTGGAGAAATTCGCCACGAAAAATCTCAAATCAGCCAAGGCTATCAAACTTTCGCCGGCAACCACTTCATTGGCGCAGGCGAAGAAATGGTTCGAGAAAGCCGGTGGCAATCTCGACGGCATCATCGCCAAGCGTCTCGATTTCCCTTACGCCTCGGGGGAACGCACCGCGATGGTGAAAGTGAAGAACATTCGCACCGCCGATTGCGTGGTCGGCGGATTTCGCTACGCCAGCGGATCTAAATTGATCGGATCGCTTTTGCTTGGTCTTTACGATGATGCCGGCCTGTTACATCACGTTGGGTTCACTTCCGCTTTTAAGACGACTGACAAGCGCGCTTTGACGAAAAAATTCGAAGTATTGCGTAAACCACCGGGTTTTACCGGAAACGCCCCCAGCGGTCCGAGCCGCTGGAGCACCGAGCGTAGCGGCGAATGGGAGCCGGTCGATCCGAAAATCGTGGTGGAAGTAACCTACGATCATTTCACGGGCGACCGTTTTCGTCACGGCACAAAAATCGTTAGATGGCGAAAAGACAAAGCGCCGCGGCAGTGTACGCTCGATCAGGTCGCGCACCACGAAGGTCGGGCGATTGCGCTGCTGGGGTAGCGCGCGCATTCTGCGCGCTGTGCTCCGCATTTTGCGGAGCACCCTTCACGGCGAACGATCGGAAAGAAAGTGCCGGAGAGAATCTCCGACACAGCGCGCGCAGTATGCGCGTGCTATTTCGAATTCAACGCAAAATTGATGTTCACATCGTAGTGCCCGCCATTGCCCATTCCGGCCGGCAGCGCATCGACCCGCGTCACTTTTCTTCCAACGGCTTCGACCGACTCATCGACCACGATGTTCCCCGATGACCGCACAATTTTGAAATCGGAAATGTGGCCATCTTTTTCGATTCGGATTTTTGCCAATGCCGAAAGCTTTGCTCCGCTCGCTACCACGGTGGTTGGCTGAGCCCATTCGCGATAAAAGCGATCGTGCAACATGTTCCCGTACCAATTGGCGTTCGCCGGACTCGCGTTGCCGCCCGCCAGTCCGCTGTTGCTCACACTTCCGGCCTTCGTCGTTTTCTCGCCCGATTTCTTTTCAGACTTTGCAGAGGTGGTTTTGTCTTTCTTATCCGATGTTTTTTTTGCTGTTTCTTTTTTCTTCGCTGGCGTCGTTTCCGCGTGTGATTTCCTTTTTTCCGGGGTAGCGCTCGGTTTCGGTGAGGCTTTTTTCCTGGGGCTAGGTTTGGGTGAAGGTTTTGGCGAAGCCTTCGCGACCGCGCTCGGCGACGGAGTCGGATATGGAGTTGAGGCCGGAATTTCGATCTCGCTTTTCGCCGGCGCTGGGGCTGGTTGAATTTCTTCCGGAGGAGACGGCTTGCTTTCCGCTTCGGGCGCTGGCGTCTCCTCTGTTTTGGCAGTGTCAGCTATCGCACTCGCTTCGCCGCCAGTATTCAGCCAGGTGATCTCCTGCGGACTGGCGATTTTCGAAGCGCCCGCCCATCGCAAAAGTGCGATCAAAACCACGGCGTGGACGAGGGCGATCAATGTGACGTTTCGCCAGAAACGGGCGTTGAGTCGCATTTCTATTTCGATTCCGCTTTTGTCGCGATACCGACTTTCGTGATCTGTGCGCGTTGCAACGAATCCATTAGCGTTACTAGTTTCTGCACCGGCAATTCACGATCGGGTCGGATCACGACGGCAATATCGGGGTTCGCACGCTTCAGCTCCAGCAGACGAGCTGCCAGTGAATCAGCGTCAACAATTTCATTGTTCATCCTGATGGTCTCATCACGATTGATCGAAATCGTCTGGACCTGCGCCTTGCTAATGGGCGCATTGGCCGCGCTGCTCGAGGGAATGACAAGGTTCATGCTGTTTTCCAGCAACGGCGTGGTGATCATAAAAATAATGAGCAACACGAACGCGAGATCGAGTAGGGGCGTGACGTTGATTTCGCTCAGGGTGGAAAAATTGCTCCGATTGGAATAACGCTTCATTTAATTTTTCTCATCCCGAGCGAAAGCCGAGGGATCCCCAAATGTTACCTTAAAGATTCCGCGACGGGATCCCTCGATTTCGCTCCGCTTCACTCGGGATGACGTCATCGCGAGAACTCGGCAACGCGCGGGTTGTGCTCGACGTATTTATGCTCGAATTCGGACGCGAGTTCGGCGGCAAAGTTATCCATCTGCACGATCATTCCGCGAATGCTCGTGACCAAAAAATTGTAACCGAACATCGCTGGAATCGCGACGCAGAGTGCGGTCACGGTGGTGATGAGCGCACCTGAGACGCCGGGCGCCATCGTTGCCAGATTTGGAGAACCGGCCACGGCAACATCGGTGAAGGTGTCCATCACGCCCCAAACCGTGCCGAGCAAACCGAGAAAAGGGGCGCCACTGACAGCCGTCGCGAGCAGAATCATTTGTGATTCGAGTTCGAGCGCAGTCTCTCCAACAGCGCGTTCCATCGCCGCGCGGACCGCGTTCATTTGCGCTGGGGTAATTTTATCGGCAATGCCGACACGGGCGCGAAAAGTCTCATCTACTTCGGCAGAGCCGAGGAGATGGAACGCGAGTTCCTGACAACCGGCGCGATAAACATTGAAGATAGGTGCGCCTACAAAGCGCGCATTTCGCTCGAACAGGCGCAGGGGCTGTCGATCCTGTCGGAACGCTTCGAGAAAGCGCGCCGTCTGTTTTCGGGCGAATTGGATCACGCGCATTTTTGTGATCATAACCGACCAGCTGAAAATCGAGCCGATGGCGAGAGTCAGCAGGACGATCTTCCCCGCGACGGTGGAATGCTCAAAAGCGAACAGGAGTCCGCCGCTCGCGAGGAATTTCGAGAACAGAATCGGCGACAAGTTAAACTAATTAATAATGCGTTTTCTCAAAAGCGAAAGTGCTGCGCAGCGGAACACGGGCTTTTAGCCTGTGCGCCCAGCGGACATGTGGTCCGCTGTCTTAGGGGATTCCGCGGAGTGCAACTCCGCTGGGCACACAGACTGAAAGTCTATGTTCCGATGTGTTTCGGAAAGGTCGGGCGCAATTTTGCGGCGACAACAAACGCAATTCCGATCGTGATCAGGAAAAAGGAAAAAAATTGTCCACGGGTGAAGACGCCAATGAGCGGCGCATCCGGTTCGCGGAAATATTCGCAGATGATCCGAAAGATTGCATAAAAAATAAAAAATAATCCGGTGAGCATGCCATTGGGCTGTCGCATTCGCGTGCGCACGAACCACAAGATCGCGAAAAGGACAACGCCTTCAAAAAGCGCCTCATAAAGCTGCGACGGATGACGTGGCGTCAGAATTCGGCGGAGCGCGTCGTGTAATTGCGCATTATGGCGCGCGGCTTGAATGATTTGTTCAGGATCGACCAGTGAGGAATCGATTGTCTGCGCAGCGGTAACGGCGCGATCCTTTACGTATGAATCTTCCAAGACTTCCTTCGGGAATTGGACTGCCCAGGCGACGTTGGTGGCGCGGCCATACAGCTCGCCGTTAATGAAATTCGCGCAGCGCCCAAAGAACAAACCGATCGGCGCGGCGACAACCAACGCATCACCCAGATTCGTCCAGGGAAGTTTATGCCTGCGCGCGTAATAAAAACTAAGCGCCAGAATACCAATCATGCCCCCGTGGCTGGCCATGCCGCCTTCCCACACCCGCAGGATCGAAAGCGGTTCGCGTAGCATTTCCGGTTTGTAAAAAAGGACGTAGCCGATTCGGCCGCCCAGCAACACGCCAAAAAGTGCCGTCCAGGTTATGAAATCGCTGACGTGTTCCGGTGGCAGGTCGCAATAACGGCGCTTTGAGAGCAGGCGCACGATAAAGTAGGCGGAAACAAACGCCAGCACATAGGCAAATCCGTACCAGCGCGGCCCGACATTATCCCAAAGCCGGAAGATGAAAGGATCGAAATTATCGACAAAATACGCCAGCATCGCAGCGAATCTTCGCCGTCATCCCGAGCGAAGTCGAGGGATCCCGCGGCGTCACCTTTAACCTATATTCGACGGGATCCGTCGACAACGCTCGGGATGACAGCGCAAGTTGCAGTCGCAGATTGAGCCCGGCGCGGTGACATCGTGAGATTCTTCCATTCCGCGCTCCACCACCGTCGCAGACCCTGGCCAATTTGTTTGCGCAAACGAAAATCGGGAACGAAACCATCGTAGAGCTCGCGCCAGCCGGAATTCGCTTCGCCGAGACGTCCGGCGGCGGCGCGGTTTTTGGCAAGAACGACAAGACGCCGCCGATAAAATTTCATCATCGACGCGGCGAGACGCCCCGGCCTACCCTCAAACGGCAACCGAGCAAACGCGCACTCGGGATCACGATAAACCGGACGAACGATTCCGATGTAATAACTGGCGACATCCAGTAACAACGCCGCCGACATCAAGTCCGCTTCGCCCATAAAGAAATATTTATCCTGATAGAGCGACTCGAACCATTTCCGATAAGTCACCGGGTATTGCGCGTTGTAGTAATCAAGCAACGCGCTCACGTTTTCGCCCGCGAGACTGCGCGCCAGCAAATTGGCGACGTAATAGCTGGTGAAAGAACAAAAATCGAGACCCGGGCTGTACAATGGATCGATGAAACTGGTCGCGTCGCCGACCGCAGCCCAGCCGTTGCCACAAACTTTTTCGCTCCAATACGGGAGCGCGGAAAAAGCGTGGACGTCGCCTTCGATCGCCTGCGCCTCGCCGAAGATGGCGCGCCCGACCGGATGCAAAACCAGGTGATTGTGCAAACGTTGAGCCAGAGTTGCACCGGCGGGGAGATCGAAAATCCGGCTATCATAAACGATACCAGCGCTGACATCGCCGCCGCGCAGTGGAATGATCCAGCACCACCAGCCGTGGCCCATGAGATGATTGGTGGCCCACTCCCGGCTGGTGCGGCAGGCGTTCGCCATTTCCGGGAATTTTTCGCGCCATTCATAACTATCCCATTCTTTCACGCCGGTGAAACGCGCCCACACGGCATTAATCGGATGCTCGAGATTCGGCCGAAAATGGCCGAGCTTGCGCGCAATCATGGCGGCGCGTCCGCTCGCGTCCACGATCCAGCGCGCGCGGATTATTCGCTGCTCGTTTTGAAAATCGAGCGTGACGACTTGTTCGCCGTCTTCGTGCAATTCCAGCGATGTCACTTTGGCGGGCCGCATCAACTCGCAGCCGTTCTTGACCGCTTCCTCAAGCAAATGCGTGTCGAGCGTCGCGCGATCGACTTGAAAACCAGAGAGCCGCGCTCCGTAACGCGCGCCAAGCTCGACACAATCGTCAACCGATTGCTCGGGATGCTGCGAAAACCACAAGCGTAATCCTTGTTTCGGCAAGTGATGGTGTCCGAGGTGATGAGTCAGCCCGAGAATCCGCGTCATGTAACAACTGCTGACCTCGGTGGTGGATTCGCCTACCTTTCGATCGAACTCGGTCGTCTTCTCGATGA
>QHRJ01000012.1 GCA_003220075.1 Verrucomicrobiota bacterium | reverse complement strand
TGCGTTCGATCAAACCGCTCGACGAACGCGCGATTTACGCTTCCGTCGCGAAAACGCATCGGGTGGTGATTGTGGAACAGGACCGGCCGTTCTGTGGCGTGGGCGCGGAAGTTTGTTATCGCATTCAGAAAAATATTTTTGACCAGCTCGATGCACCGATTGGGCGTGTCTCGCAGGAAGATGTGCCCATGCCGTACAACGAACGACTGGAGAAAGCAGTCTTGCCGAACGCGGAGAAGCTCATCGCCGCCGTGAAAAAAGTTTGTTATGCGTGAACGAAGTTAAAAGCGTTAAAAATGTTACAAGGTTAAAAAGGGGGAAGCCGTTGTAACATTGTAACCCTTTTAACGATTTAACCTTTTATCGCCCATGCCTGAAATCCAGATGCCCAAATTGAGTGCGGAACATAGGCCTGTGGCCTGTGCGCCCAGCGGACATTTTGTCCGCTGCTGCTGCTGTTTCAGCGGAGTGCAACTCCGCTGGGCGCACAGACTAAAAGTCCGTGTTCCATTCCCAGATTAGCCATGCCTGAAATCCAGATGCCCAAATTGAGTGACACGATGACGGAAGGAACTCTCGTTGCGTGGAAAAAGAAGAAAGGCGACCAGGTTTCGGCCGGCGATGTCATCGCCGAAATCGAAACCGACAAGGCGACGATGGAATGGGAATCGCCCGAGGACGGGACGCTTACCGAAATTTACGTGGAAGAAGGCGGCAAAGTTGAAGTCGGCCAACGGATCGCCTTCATCGGCGAGGAGGGGGAAGCCGCGCCAAAAGAAGGGAAAAAGGCGCCTGAGAAAAAACCGGAAGCAAAAGCAGAAGGGCCGCCAGAGAAAGAAGCGAAGAAAACTGAAGAACCAAAACGGGAACAAGCCGAAACGGAAAAACCTGCGTCGGCGAAAACGAAAGAAAAAGAGACTGCGCCGCCGCAGGAGAAAAAAGATGTAGAGGCGGGCGTGTCGCCCGCACCAGAGCCTGCCGAAAAGGAAGCTGCATCAAAGCAGCCGACGCGGTTGCCACTACAGGAAACTGAAGAAGGAGCGCGGGTGAAAGCGTCCCCTGTGGCGCGACGGATCGCGGTCGAGCTCGGCATCGACCTTGCGAGTGTGAAAGGAACCGGCCCGGAAGGCCGCGTAACCGAGACTGACGTGCGGGCTGCTGCCAAATCGAAACCTGTGGAGGCAGGCGTGTCGCCTGCACCGAAGAAGCCGGCATCCGCCTCAGGCGGACCACTACAGGACCAGGGTGCACGAATCAATCTTTCCGGAATGCGCAAAGGTATTGCCGAACGTCTCGTGCAAAGCAAAGCGCCGGTACCGCATTTTTATCTCAACATCGATATCGATGCCGGCCCGCTCATGGAAGCGCGCGCGGAATTAAAATCAGCCGGTGAAGAGGCGGACACATCAAAGATCACGGTGAACGATTTCGTTTTGAAAGCAGCGGTGATGGCGGCGGTGAAAGTTCCAAAGGTCAACGCATCGTTCGATAACGACGCGATCGTGCAATATGCGGATGTCGATCTTGGCATCGCCGTCGCCATGGAGGACGGATTACTCACGCCGGTGATTCGCGCCGCGCAGAACAAATCGCTGCGGGAAATCAGCGAGCTGGCCAAGGACTTGGCCAACCGTGCCCGCAACAAACGCATGAAACCGGAAGAATTTCAGGGCGGACATTTTACGGTGTCGAATCTCGGCGGCATGGGGATCGACAGTTTTTCCGCAATCATTAATCCACCACAAGGCTTCATTCTTGCCGTCGGCAAAATCAACAAAATGCCGGTCATCGATAACTGCGATCAGATCGTTGTCGGTCATCGCATGTCGATCTGGATGAGCTGCGACCATCGCGTGATCGATGGCGCGCTCGGCGCGGTGTATCTGAAAGAACTCCGCCACTTATTGGAAAATCCAGCGCTGCTGTTGGTTTAGGCCCGCCCGCAAATTCTGACGATTGATTTGTGGGTCGCGCGCGCCGCTGGTTACGGTACTGCAGGGCGGCGATTCCTCGCCGCCCGGTCCATTGAAGGTAACGAGAAAGCTTCGTCCAGCGGATTTGATTTCCGGGTAGCGCGTCTACGACGCCGTTATTTCCCAAAGCATGAAATCATCCAACTCTTGCCGCGTTCGTTGCGTCGCCAGCGCGACGACGGTAGCGTCGTCGAGAAAACCGATGGCGGGGATGGCGTCGGGGATTACATCAAGAGGACTAACGACGTAGATGACAGCCGCAATGAGGATGACGAGTGCGCTTTCCGTGACTTCGTGATATTCGCCTCGGTAGTAGGCGCGGATCAAACGCAGCATCGTCTGAAAGTACGGCCAAGTGTCTCCGAACGAGTCCGTCGGCAGTGACGTCGCCGACCTGGCTGCATCCTGAAAGAGGCCGCGCAATCGTAGCGGATCATCGACGTACGCCTTCGCGCTTCTCACTGCCTGTGCAAACTCCGCTTCGAGTCGTGCCTTGAGCCTGGAATCGACCTCCAGTTTCCGTCTTGTTTTGGGCGCTGACTTCTTGTTTAGCGCTTTGGTTTTTGCCTTCGGCTTTCTCATTCCAAGCTACGACTTCGTCGCCAGCACGAGCGGCGATGGCCCGGGTGCTTCGAGCGTGCGCGCATTTTTAAATCCAGCGTCTTCGAGCCAGCGCTTGATCTCGTTGAAGGAAAAAGTATCGCCACTTTCGGTGTTGACCAGCATGTTGACGGCGAACATCAGACCATTCAGCGGCTCGGTCCGTTCATCGTTGACCAACCATTCGCCGATGGCAATGGTGCCGCCTGATTTGAGCGCGTTAGCTGTTTTCTTCAGGAGCTTGCGGCTGCGGTCTTCGCCTTCGCTGTGCAGAATGTGACCAAGGGTAGCGATGTCGTAGCCTTCGCCGAAATTAGCCTTCAGTAAGTCACCTTCGATAAATTTGAAACGGTTGCCCACTCCAAATTTTTGGGTGATGCGTTTGGTTGTTGGAATCATGCCGGCCCAATCGACCGCGGTCACTTGCACGCGCGGCGATTTTTGCGCCAGGACAATTCCCCAAATTCCCGAGCCCGAGGCGAGATCGAGAACGCGCACTTCGTTTGTCGCATCGGCGAGTTTCAGATGGTCGGCCAGCGCCAGCGCGCTGCCGTGACTCATCGGAATGATGTTCTCGACCAGCTCGCTAAAAAACTCGGTGCCGGGTCCCTCCTGATTTCGCGCTTCCGCCGGCCGCCCGGTACGAACGATTTCATCCAACTTCATCCAATGCTGCATCAGCCGCACCCGATTCATGCTGAAGAATCCGGCTAGAGTGCCGGGTTTGTTGGTGACGAGAAAGGCTTCGCTCTCCGGCGTGAGCGCATATTTATCGCCGCTTTTCTTGAGTAATTCGAGGCCGACGAGCGCGTTCGTGATCGCGCGCAAACCTCGAACCGATGCTCCAGTTTGCCGGCTCATTTCTTCAACGTTCTTCGCTCCGCCTGCGAGGGTGTCGAAAACCTTGTTCGCCACTGCCGCGCCAATGATCAACGGCGGTGCGTAAGCAGAACCAAACTGCATCAAACGCTCTGGAGTGACCTTGGGTTCCTCGATTTTCGCCATGGGAATTTCCGACGATAGTTGAAACACCGATTGCGCACTTCGAAGCAAAAGGCAAAATGCAATCGATGGCGGACGAACCGGCCCGGTTAAGAATCGTCTCCTTCGCCATTCACTCGGCGCGTGGAGTGATTCGCGATCAATCGATGCGACGTCGCGTTATGTTCATTGCGCTCGTGGTCGCAATGCTGATGCTCTTTTTCGGCACCACTTTCCTGCAACCGTTGCTCTCACCGCGCGAACATCCGGGATGGTTCCTCCTCTTTTGGCTGGCTTGCGCCTGGTTGACTCTGACCGCACTTCTTCTCGCGCTTTTCGATTTATTGATGCTGCGGACGCAAGACCGCACCACGCGGAAAAGTTTGCGCGAAAAACTCAATCGCGATTGAACGAATATAAAACGCGCCAGGAAATGGAAGCAGACGAAGGTCGTCTGCTCGCTCCTTTTGCCCAAAAGTCAGGCGAATCGCGGGGCCGGCAATTTCCCGAGCCGCGTCACGCTTATCGCACTGAATTTCAGCGCGATCGCGCCCGCATCATTCATTCACGGGCCTTTCGTCGTTTGGAATACAAAACCCAGGTTTTCCTCAACGGCACCGGCGATCATTTGCGCACGCGATTGACTCACACGATTGAAGTCGCTTCGATTAGTCGCACGATCGCACGGGCGTTGCGCTTGAATGAGGACCTGGCCGAGGCCATCGCTCTCGCACACGATCTCGGCCACTCACCTTTCGGCCATTCCGGCGAAGAAATGCTGGCAGAATGTATGCGCAAACACGGCGGCTTCGAGCACAACCGCCAAAGTTTGCGCGTCGTTGAGTTGCTCGAGGACCCGTATCCGAAATTTCCCGGCTTGAATCTGACCCTCGAAGTGCGGGAAGGATTGGACAAAACGCAAGTGAGCTCACTCGAAGCCCAGATCGCGGATTTGGCCGATGAGATCACTTATTATAGTCACGACCTCGATGACGCGATCGACTTCGACGTTCTTAATTTCGCGCAGCTTGAAGAAGTCGATGTCTGGAAAGTGGCGGCCGATTCCGTGCGCGCACGTTATCCCGACCTGCGCGAGCCGGATCTACACAAGCTCATCATTCGCGACGTCATTGATCGTCAGGTGCGGGACGTGATCGTGACCAGCGCGGAGCAAATTACATCGGTGAAAGTTCAATCACGAGATGACGTCCGGAATCAGTCTGTCCTCATTCGATATGGTGACGATCTGGCAGAGGCCAATCGAGCGCTCCGGAAATTTTTGTATCAGAATGTTTATTACCACCCGCGGGTGGCGGAGGTAAACCAACGAGCGTGTGAGATGCTGCGAAGGGTCTTCGAAAGTTACCTTCTTGATCCGAGCCGGCTTGGGGATGCGGCGGCTCGGCGGATCGAGAGCGAAGGGTTGCATCGAACGGTGTGCGATTACATCGCCGGCATGACCGATCGATATTTGATGGGAGAATATGCCAGAGTGGGTAATTGAATCGTACAAGCGGTTTCCAAAGGGAAATTGGCAATGCAAATTTCCGTAGAATCCCCTCATCCTAACCTTCTCCCACCAGGAGAAGGAACCACCTCTCCCCTTGGGAGAGGGTTGGGGTGAGGGTTTCGGACTTTTGCAACCACTTATAGTCAGTTCACCCCGGCGGGTGAAATCCGAACTCGGCTTGCAGTTCGCCCCAGAGCCAATCAACAAACCAATCTTTTTGGATTGAACTTGCTTGCGCGGCCGCAAGCGCTTCCGCTTTTTCGACGCTTCCATTTAAACAGTAGAGATAGATGAGCAGGAAGAAGTCGTTAATATTTGAGAAGCCGCGGTCCTTCTCCGTCTCGAGTAGTTGAATAGCTGCAGGAAAATCGCGTCGAGCCAGCGCTCCCGCTATCAGATCAGGCAATGCTTCTGCCGACACGGAACGCGACCGCGCAGCGAATTTCTCAGCGAGGGCGAGACGAAACTCATCGCTATTCTGAACAGCCAGAATCGGCGTTCGCAGTCGGGTGTGACGTAAATAAAGATCGAGATCGGCCAACCAGTTGCTCCCCGACATCTCCGAGATAAATCGCATTTCGCGAACGAGAAAGAAAAGGTCGAGGGACTTTCGCCATTCTTGAGGCCAGATTTCTTGGATAAAAGAGGAGGAAAGAAAACGACGAATCGCCCCGGAGCTGTCGAAATAACTGCGGCCGAACTGGTATGCGGCTTTCAGGTCGGGATGTGTGTCGGTCAAACGTTTGGGATAAAAATCGCTCAACGGTTCGACGCCCTCCGTGATCCGAATGATTTCTTTGCTATCCATCACAAATAAGCCTGACATTTGTTCGGGCGACTCAATACCGATCCGGCCCAAGTCAGAGCGCGTCTTCGCTTCGCTCCAGAATGAGCGAGTTAACTCCTGATCTGGCCGTTGTAGCGGGCCTTTGCTTCCCATCATGATCCATTCCAAATCGCACGTCGCCCAAACGGACGCGTTCGCGAAGACATTGTGGAAGGCGCGCAGAATGGCTTTCGTTTCGTCTGTCGTCAGCTGGGAGATGGGCAACCAAAACGTGGCAATACCACCATCCTTGAGGCGGTCGTGCATGAGCTCGAAGAACTGTTGCGTGTAAAGATTGACCGTGCCGGCTACCTTCAAGGGTGGTGGTTCACCGGTGATAATGTCGTAGCGATCCGGACTAGCTTGGAGAAAGAAGCGACCGTCCTGGACAAACGTCGTGACGCGAGGATCGCGCAACGGATCTGAGTATTCGCTGCCGGAGTAAGAACCGGCGAGATCGAAAACTTCCTTGGAAATATCGACCACATCGAGATGCTTGAGACCCGGGTCGTGCGTGAACGCGTCGGCGGTAATGCCAACGCCGTAGCACAATAGAAGTGCATTTTCGCTTTCTGGACGAAGCGCCAGCGGGAGGTAAGCGAACAGGCGCATATAACGCTGACTGCGGGGATGCGTCCCCGACATGGAATAAGCATTTGTTACCAGCCGATAGTAGTAGGGCTCGCCGAAGAGATCGCGACGCAGCAATTGAAGAGTGTCAGCGCTGCCTTCGACTTTCTTTTGCAAGACCGACTGATCAACTTCAAACGGACGGCGAGCATTTTCGAAGTGCGTTTCGTTTCGGCCATACGGAAAAATCGTAAGGATGAGAAGAAACAAACCGCCAAGGAGAGTGAGAGCGAGTCCAGTTGAGCGTCGCAAAGACCAGCTTTGTTTTTCGCAGGTGAGGAGAGCGAGGGCAGCGTAACCCGCCGCGGATAAGACCAAGCTCGATTGGAATCCGATCCGGGGCAGCAAGACAAAACCTGCGAGTATTGGGCCAATAGCGGCGCCAACCGTATTAAATAGAATGGTGAGACCAGCGCTATTCATCCGGTTTGTTAGTTTTTCCTGAACGCAGCTCACCATTACCGGAAGCAAGATCCCGGAGAGAAATGCCACCGGAAACATCAAAGCAGACGATAGTCGCGCGATCTCCGGCCAGGACTCAATGTGGAAGGCTTTGCTATCGCCTTGAAGCACCGGCACTGGAAAGAAAACGTAAGATAAAACCGTCCCGATTGCGGCCAACAGCAAGAGAAGCGGAAGGAATTTTCGAGACACTCGAATGGCGCTGGCAGCGAGACCGCCAAGTCCAATTCCGGCCAGAACGACGGCAAGCATGGTGCAAAAAGCGGTCGAGCTGGATGCGACGTACAAGCGGATGAAGCGGAACCAGATTACTTCTAGGCCAAGGAAGAGGGTCCCCGCGCCCAGACTAACAAGAAGTAGCTTCCACGGTGTTTGTTTGCCTAACGAGAATTGAAATCCGGTTGCTTCGGTGCGGGAGGATATTGTTCCGGCGAACAGCCACGCAATTCCAGCCGCAGCGAGACTCAAACAAGCCGCCGTCAATCCCGTACCAGGAAGTCCAAATCTTCGGATCAGGTAACCCTCTCCCAGGAGAGCGCCGGCAACGGCCCCCAGCGTGTTAAAACCGTAGCAGGCGGCGATGACGCCACGGAATTGCCGGCGGTATAGA
Organism: Verrucomicrobiota bacterium; assembly: GCA_003220075.1. Taxonomy (GTDB): domain Bacteria; phylum Verrucomicrobiota; class Verrucomicrobiia; order Chthoniobacterales; family UBA10450; genus AV69. The sequence goes on along the minus strand of QHRJ01000012.1, from coordinate 4,822 downwards.
AGTGGATCCTCCAACAGCACAGGCAGGGTCAATCCCATCGCTGTGGTCGGAAGAAGCAGAACCAGGAACGAAATTGAGAAGCGCAGGATGGTTAACAGCTCCTGATGATGCCAAAAAGCCTGAAAGATGGGACGCAGCCCCTGCCCGACCAGGGGAAGTCCAAATACAAGGGTGCAGCCAAAGACGGCGACGATCGATTCCAATCCAGCGTAAAGGCGAAGCGGTCGAATACGGCGGAGGGTCAAATGCGCGGCGATCGCACTTCCGAGAGCGAGGCCTGCCATGAAGCTCGATAGAATCAAAGCGGCGGACCAGATCGAATTCCCGAAAGCTAATCCACTCAGCCGGAGCCAAAGGGTTTGAAAAAGAAGGGCGCTGCATCCGGAGAGAAAAAGAATGAGCGAGACAAGGGCAACGCGCACGAGTTCGAAAGGTGCAGTGCCGCCTTGGGCATCGCAACCACGGTAGTTAGTTACGCCGCCGCGTTGCCAGTTTCGTCGCGCAGATATTGAATGACGAGGCGCAGCCGGGTATTCAAGTCCAGCTCTTCGAGCACTTGCTGACGACGCATCGGATCATCGATGAAAGTTGAAGCCATCAGGTCGGCCAGCATCGCCAGATCAGTCATGTCGGTGACGTATCGATCGATTTTTGTCGGCAACTGCCGGCCAAGGGTCTTAAAGCGAGCGTAAAGCTCCAGGACCTTGGCGCCGAGGGCGTCGGTTTCGACTGTCGTTTCGTCATCGGACCGGAGTGTTTCGAGCTCGGCGATTGGAAACGGGTGTAATTGCACAAAATCAGCGAAGCACACACGCTGCAGACCTTGTAAAATCAAATTGGAAGTGCCATCGCCACGACCGACACAGGCGCGGATCAGTCCAATCGTCCCGACCTCGAAGAAGTCGTCTTCGCTTCTCCATTGCGCGCTCTCGGGCCGGAGGAGCGCGACACAAAACATTCGCTCATGCGCGAGGGCGTGCGCAAGCATTTCGCGGTAGCGCAGCTCGAAGATGTAAAGTGGGAGCAGTGCGTGCGGAAAAAGGACCGCGCCCGGCAACGGTATCACCGGCGCCTGTTCTGGTAAAATTGCCACCTCTTTCATTCAGTCGAATTAAAGGAGGCAAAATTCGCGCCAAATTTGCCTCCGCAACGAATTCGCACGGCCGCTGGATTTTAATCGTGTTGGCCGCGGAGTTGCCGGAAGGTCAGTTGTCCGTGATGGAGCGGATGGCGAAGCGGAGCGTAAATAAAAGACGAACCGGCGTCGCGAAAAAACAACCGCGAGATTGGCCCGAATTTCCCGATTGCCATTACGCACAGGCGCATCGACGAAAGCTCGCTCCACAAGAATTCGAACAAAGTGAGCAAATCGCGAAGGGTGTCGGCTCGGGTGACAACTTTGAAAACGTCTGCGCCGGCTTTGCGGGCGCCGAGCAATTTTTTATGCAGAACAGCAGGTGCAGGCGTGCGCTTGAAATCGTGAAAGGAACAAATTCGACCAACCCGCAGGCGGCGCGTTTCCTCCCACACCTCACGCAACTCGCGCAATGAGCGCAATTCAATATCGACGAGTGTTGCCTGGGGGAGAAATTTCAGGAGCAGATCACGTCGGCCAGATCGCAATTTCTTGCCCCCTTCGGCCGGGTGCCGCGCCGTGATGATGAGGGGCCGACGCAGCTTCAACAGTTGCGATTCGCGCAAGTTCGGCAGATGATCGAGCCGCAGTTCAAACAGGTCCGGCGGAGCGCGCATTCTTGTTGCAAGACGCAGTTCATCGATTGAGGCGATCACGCCAACGAGAGCGCAGTCCGGAATTTTGATCCTGTGATGCGCGTTCATAATCTTCCGATGCTTGCGCGGAAACAGGAACTGAACACGCAGTTGCGGCAAGTTAATCGACGCGCTTTTGCTAGCGGTGTCACTACGGGTGGCCCGTGCTGAGGTTACACGGCACGTTCTGGTTCAACCTCGCCAACGTGATCGATCTAAGGAGTCTCCTGCGCGCCATTCCCGCGGTCCTCAGCGGATTGGGAGCGAAGTGACGCTCCGCTGGCTGGCGTGGCCAGCATTCTCTCGACATATTTGGCCAGAATATCGAACTCGAGATTTACCAGGTCGCCCGCCCGCGCGTTTTTCAAGTTGGTGTAACGACGGGTATGCGGGATGATCCAGGTGACAAAGCTGGTCGGCTTCACTTCTGAAATGGTTAAGCTGATCCCGTTGACCGCGATTGATCCCTTTTCTGCCACATAGAGCGCGCGATCTTCCGGCAACGCGATCTCAAGGCGAGAATCCGATTCCGCAAAAGCGATGATGCTGGCCGTGCAATCGATGTGACCCTGCACGAAATGTCCTCCCAGGCGTGCATTGGCGGCGAGAGCGCGCTCGAGATTAACGGTGCTGTCGCGCTTGAGCGCGCCGAGGTTGGTGCGGGCCACTGTTTCCTCCAGAAGATCGAACACGATTTCTTCGTGTCGATGCGATGCCACGGTAAGGCAGCAGCCGTTTACGGAAATGCTATCGCCGGTTTGGATAGTGCCGGCTATGCGCGGAGCGGACAGCTGCAACTGCGTTCCGCGATCGGTCGCACGAATCCAGAGCATGCTCCCAATTTCCTCGATCAGGCCGGTAAACATTGGAGCGTCATAGTCAGGCGACACCCTCCTGCGCGCAAATAATCAGCCATGGAAGAAAATGAGACCGACCAGCGCCAGGACCGGAATCAGGATGGGGAGGGCGTACTTAATAATATAGGCGAGAAATCCCGGCGCCGGCACGTGGCGCGATTCCGCGATCGCGCGGATCAGCAAATTGGGACTGTTCCCGATGTAGGTGAGGCCGCCGAATAACGTCGCTGCCAGCGAAATGGCGGCGAGGCGGCTTCCATGACCGGATGCAAATTGTGCGACATCGGGAAGATGATTGATGTCGAGATGATCGATACTAAGGGCGGCGGTAAGGAAGGTCAGATAAGTGGGCGCATTATCGAGCACGCCGGAAAGCAGACCGGTGCCCCAATAAAAACGGGCATCGGTGGCGAGGTGGAAATCAGTCGCGTGGAATTCCACGTAATCGAGCACTGGAATCATGGTGCCAAAGATGCCGAGAAAAATCCAAGCGACTTCGATGAGGGGCCGCCAATTGAATTCATTCGCTTCGAAGACGCGTCGCGGAGTGAGAAAATATGAAACCACCGCGACGGTGATCATCAACGGTTCGCGCACGCCGTTTGGAACAAAAACGAGAATGAGCAGGAGCGCGAGAAGTGCGCTGAAATTCCATTTTCCGTAGCAATGAAAATGGGTGGAAGGCGTTTCCGCGACGCACTTTCTGGAGCAGGCAATCGTGTCGAAGACGAAAAAGATGAGGAGTAGCGCACCGGTCGCGGTAAGCCATTGTGGCCAGCAATGCAGCGCTGCCCATAAAAACGGCACACCTTTAATGTAACCGAGAAAAAGTGGGGGACCGACTGGCAGAAGCGCACCGCCGAGATTGCCGACGATGAAGATGAAAAACGCGACATGCATGGCGCTGCCACGGCCCCGGTTCATGTGCAGAAAGGGGCGGAGCAGAAGCATCGATGCGCCAATCGTGCCGATAAAATTTGCCAGGATGCTTCCGCTAAACAGAAACGCGACATTCGAAAGCGGCGAGGCGGGTCGCGGGATGTGCAAGTGGATGGCGCCGGCCACAACAAAGAATGCGCCGACAACAACAATGAAGCTCGCATATTCGCCCGCGGCATGCTGAACGCGGGCGAGGCCGTGGAGGGCGAAGACGTAATAGCCGGAGGTGGTCGCGGCCAGGAGCGCACACAATCTTTGGTAATGCCGTTCCCAATGCTGCCGCAGAATGAGCGGAAAGATTGCGATAGAGAGGAGAAGAATTGCGAACGGTCCGAGCAATGCGGGATGCGGTTCGATAACGGCGACGTACATGATGTTGCCTCAGGTCTAACTGCCGAGTGATTCGATTTTGGGTCAAGCAAAAGCGAGCGCTGCTAATGTCGGCCAATCGGGGAATCATTCCCTACCAAATATGTCAGGCAAGCCCACAATGCCTTGCTCTCGGAAAATGGTAAGTGATCGGCTTCAGCCTCGGAGTGATTGGTCTCCGACCGGCCGCGTAGCGATTCGGTATAGATAAACGCTTCAGGCGTAACGGGGAGCAGGGTCCCGCCAAGCTCGACTTTTAACTTGAATCAGCGGGGATGAGCCTGTTTTTCAACGAGACGCGCGCCCTCCGAGCTTGGCTTCTCCCAATGACTCAGGGCCAGAAAAGCCGATCGAATCGTCTGTCAGAGAGCGGCCCGAAGCTTGCTATCAAACCACTAAGAACGAACTAAACATAGACAAATGGCCACTTCTGACCGTTCAAATAAATTTTCAAAAAAGTGAAAAAAAAACTTGTCACCCCTTGAAATGTTGATAATGCCTAACCTAAACCTAGCCAAAACCATGGAGAAACTAACTGAAAGAAACCGAAGAACTAAAATCGAATTCGTTCGTCTTGCCTCTGTTGCAAGCGTCGGATTTTCACTTCTCTTCGTAGCGAGTACATTTGCTCAAAACCCTCCGACGGCCCCGGGAGCACCAGCGCCGGCAGGGGAAGCGATGGCCGAGCGGGTCATTGTCACCGGCTCGAATATTCCGACGTCGGAGGAGACCGGCCCGACTGCGGTGGACACCTACCGCACGGAAGACATTCAGAAGTTGGGCGTCGTTAACCAAACCGATTTGCTCAACAAACTGCCTATTGAGGCGGGCGGAACGATAAACCAAAACATCGCCAATGGCGGTGACGGTAGCGTCATCCCCAACCT